>CAYRLP010000356.1:0-3964 GCA_964424935.1 uncultured Bacteroides sp. | reverse complement strand
GTCCCAAAATGGGTGAAGATCCCTGTATCCGGACGGATCACCTGCTGAAGGATGTTCATTTCACCAGGAAGTGAAATACCCGCCTCTATGAGGGCCAGCTGGTGTTCGGCTTCCAGTCCCCATAAGGAAAGCGGCACCCCCACCTGGCTGTTATAACTTTTGGGACTCCTGTGGATCCGCAGGGTGTCTCCCAGGCACTGATGGATCCATTCCTTTACAATGGTTTTACCATTGCTGCCGGTGATGGCCAGCACTTCGCCTCCGAACTGCTGACGCCGGACAGCTGCCAGCTTCTGCAGTCCTTTCAGGGTATTTTCCACCCGGCAGAAACCGGCCCCGGGAAAATTCTCTATATCGGGTGAACGGGAAACCAGAAAGGCTCGGATTCCCCGCCGGTAAAGCTCCTGTATGTATTGATGCCCGTCATGGTGCTCCCCTGCAAGGGCAATAAAAAGTGTCTTCCCGGAAGGAATCAGGGTCCGGCTGTCGATGGAGAGGTCCGTAAATACCAGATCACCACTGCCATGGATCTTTCCTGAAAGGAGGGCAGCCAGTTCATCCAGCGTCCATTCCGTGGTCATGGATCTATCTCCCCGGATTTTCCTTTGCAAAACAGATCCTGCAAAGGGGTTCGTAAATATCCGTTTCTCCCAGAACAATCAAATTATCATCTTCTGAAAGGCGGTGGGTGTACTGGGCCAGATTTCCGCATTTCACGCAGATGGCATGTACCTTGGTGACATATTCCGCAACGGAAAGTAAGCGGGGTATGGGTCCGAAGGGTACTCCTTTGAAGTCCATGTCCAGTCCGGCCACAATAACCCGTATACCCTTATTAGCCAACTGGTTACAAACATCCACCAGGCCATCATCAAAGAACTGCGCTTCGTCGATCCCAACCACTTCCACACCGGCAGCCAGTAGAAGTATATTGGCGGATGAATCTACAGGGGTGCTGAGTATGGCATTCTCGTCATGGGAAACCACTTCCTCTTCCGAATATCTTACTTCCATGCGGGGTTTGAATATTTCCACCTTCTGCCTGGCGATCCTGGCCCGTTTCAGTCTGCGGATCAGCTCCTCGGTCTTTCCCGAAAACATCGACCCGGTGATGACCTCGATCCAGCCGTGTCCGCTGGAACTTCCTGCCGTATTTTCAAGAAACATGATACAAGATTATATGAAGATTATCGTTAGTTTTGTATGGCTTCTGCCTAAAAATCAAAGCATATCATGGAGATAAAATACACCATTGAAATCCTGACTAAAGATATACAAGATATCGAAAAACTTGTGGGGAACCTTAGGAATTCGAAAGAAGCTACATCCATCGAACTGGATCTTGCACTGGCAAAACTCCGGAATGTGTATGAGATCCTTACCATGATCAAGGCGGACCGCTTTCATGAATTCATCGGGGAAAGTAAGGACATGGAGACTTCTGCTTCGGCCCAGGAGCCGGAAGTCCGGCAGGAACCGGAACCACTCGTGGAAAAAGCAGCGGAACCACCCGTGGAAACAGAAACGGAACAGCCACCTGAATCCGCATCGGAGGTTGCATCAACCGCAGCCACCGAAAAGGACAGTCCCCCCGAGCCAGAACCGGACGTGGAGACCGAGAAAAAGGAAAGTACCATTCTTGCCGAGAAATTTACGGCGGAATCCAGCATCAATGAGAACCTGGCCGGAAAAATGGGTAATGATACAGATGCCAAGCTGGTGGGTAAACCCATCGACAACATAAGCAGGAATATTGGAATCAACGACCGCTTCCTGATTATAAGGGAATTATTTGACGGGGATTCGGACCAGTTTACCAGCCTGGTTAATGCACTGGATAATGCGGAAAACTACCCGGCCGCAAACGGGATCCTGAAGGACCAGTTTGCCGGAACCATGGATCATGAAGGCGTACAGATTCTTACGGGCCTTCTGAAAAGAAGATTTATCCGCTAGCTTATGTCAAAGCTTTACCTGGTCCCCACCCCCATCGGAAACCTCGGGGATATTACCTTCAGGGCCGTTGAGGTATTGAAGGAGGTGGACCTGTTGCTCGCTGAGGATACCCGCCAGTCTGCCATTCTCTTAAAACATCTGAAGATCAGCAAACCGGTTCAATCCCATCATAAATTTAACGAGCACCGCTCCATAGAATCCCTGGTTCAACGCATGAAGGGAGGAAGTTCCATGGCTTTGATCACCGATGCAGGAACCCCTGGCATCTCCGATCCAGGCTTCCTGCTGGTCCGGGCCTGTATTGAACAAGGGATCCCTGTGGAAACCCTGCCCGGTCCCACAGCCTTTGTTCCTGCCCTGGTAAACTCGGGCCTCCCCTGCGAACGCTTTGTTTTCGAAGGATTCCTTCCTCAAAAGAAAGGGCGTCAGAAACGATTATCCGAACTGGCCGGTGAACCACGGACCATGATATTTTACGAATCCCCTTTCAGGCTGGTCAGGACCCTGATCCAGATGGCCGAATTCTTTGGCCCGGACCGGCGGGCTTCGGTTTCCAGGGAACTGACGAAAGTATACGAGGAAACCCGTAGAGGTTCCCTGTCCGAACTATCTGATCACTTCAGCCAGGGAACCGTAAAGGGAGAAATCGTTCTTGTGGTGGAAGGAGCCCGGAATCAATAGGATCTTACACTCCCGCTTCCTGTATCCCGGATGGAAATTTCAGGATTCCCTTTGTATATGATGCTCCCGGATCCGGTGATGGTGGCATCCAGCAAATCGGTAGCCCAGACATAGATGTTACCGGAACCTGTATTGGTGGCCGTAACATCCGAAACCATCATGTCCAGCGCATCGATCTTCCCGGAAGAATTGAGGGAATATTCCGCCACCTCCGCTTCTCCTATGAGTTCAACCCTGCCTGTACCATTCATTACCACATCCAGCAGGGTGCCGTCAGGAATCTGCGCACCAACACGGCCCGAGGAACTGTGCTTAATGTTTACTTCTGCGGTTCCATATATGGTACTGCATACGATGGTACCGGATCCGGATTGGATGACATCCACAACCGTTGACTCGATCACTTCAACATCCACGGATCCAGACCCGCCATTGGCCACAACCAGGGTTTCGGACAGCACCGAATCCACCTCCATCTTTCCTGATCCGGAATTGGAAATCTCCACATCCGTTTCCACCACCAGACCGGCTATGACCTTTCCCGATCCGGTGAGACTCAACGATTCGGTTTCGGGCATGGTAACATGTACCTTTACCGGCCAGCTGGACCTGTAACAGGCATTATTCTCGGTCTTAACAATCAGGGTACTTCCCGAAACATAGGTTTCTATAATCGGAACCAGGTTTTCCTGGGCAACCACCACCACGCCAAAAGTATCGGCCCGGCTCACATATACATCGAAGGAACCCGTGTTGGTAACCCCGATAAATTCTCCTGTTTCGCGCTCTTCATTGATCACCGGACCGGATCCGTTCAGGCAGGGACCATAATAAAAACATCCCGTGAGGGTGGCGAGCAAAGCCAAAATCCCTAAAAATCCTATTTTTTTCATTATTTCTTCTTTATAATAATTAAACCTAAATCTCTCTTCATTCAAAAAGACAGAGGAAAGTGAAAAAGGATGCACCGGCTGCCGGCCATTTCACGGAATCAGATATACGCTTTCGTACAGAACTGTTGCACATCCGGTCATATTTATTCCTTATTAACATTTGAGGATACTGGGGTAACAAGCTTATATTCTGATATTTAATCATGATGGCACGGCTTGTGATCTGGAAGAATACGAGACGTTAACAATAAATACCAAAGCCATGAAAACAGTGAACATTTTCATTTGTATTGCCGGATTGGCCCTGACAGGCACTTGCTCCGGCCAGCTGTTTTCACAGAATAACAGCGATGTTCTTTACTATGCTGCCTACTATGATGCTTCCGACAGGCACATGGAATATTACCTCAACCGGGTACCGGCCCGGTATACAT
>CAYRLP010000355.1:0-3972 GCA_964424935.1 uncultured Bacteroides sp. | reverse complement strand
AGCAGGTGATGCACATCACCTGCTTTTTTTGATTACACACGTATGAAGCCCCCTTCCAACAGCGATCTGATTCAGGGAATCAGGCATCACGATTCTGCGATCCTCCAGTACGTGTATGATACCCACTACCCGATCATCGAGGGATATATCACACATAATCAAGGGACCAAAGAACAGGCCCGGGACATTTTCCAGGATGCCATGATTATCGTCTACAAGCGGATCAGATCGGGTGAACTGGAGCTGAGCTGTAAATTCGGCACCTTCCTCTATGCCATCTGTAAAAACATCTGGATCCAGGAACGAAAGAAGCATCTGCATCGGGCCGAGAAACTACGCCGGCATACCCTGGTGGTACATGATCCGGGACCTGCCGACGATCCGTTGCTTCAGAATCACCTGACCGATCTATTTAACAGGCATTTTGAGGCCCTGAGTAAGGACTGCCAGAAAATCCTCTCCATGTATTTCAACAATTTCAGTATAGAAGATATCCGTGCTGCAATGAACTACAAAGATCTTCACCATACGGCGGACCGAAAGTACAGATGCAAGAAGAGCCTGATAAAGAGGATTGTGAATGACCCCCTATTTAAACGACTTAAAAATGAGCTACATTGATCGTATTATTAAATACCTGGCTGGCGACCTTAGCAAGGAGGAAGCTTCCTCCTTTAAAAAGGAGCTGGAATCCAACGATGCACTGAGAGAATCTTTTGACCTCCATGCGGCCGCTTTTGAATTGATACGCCATCAACTTCAGAAACGGGACGAAGAAGCGTTCAGAGCGGAACTCCAAAACATCGTGAACCAACAGGCATCAGGGGACCCGGTTCCCAGATCCGGATTCAGGGTCAGGTGGTACATTGCAGTATCTGTTGCCTGTTTGCTGGCTGTTCTGCTGATCCTGCTTCCGGTTCATCCGGGCAGGAAGAGGATGCTTTCACGATATTTTCATCCGGAGAAGGATCCGGTGGTACTTGCCCTTAATCAGGAGACCAGAGGAACTCCTGAACCAGGAATTGTTGCATACAAAAACGGAAAATACGGGAGATCCATGGAACTGCTCTCGGAGAGGTTGGAGGAAACTGAGTATTCTGAACGAATCCTGCTCTACTGCCTCCTCGCCTCTATGGAGCTGGACCGCCAGCAGGAGGTCCTGGAAAAGATTCCGCCGGATGATGCTTCCCCGCAGAATCTGCTGGATCGCTCCCTGACCTGGTATGTGGCGCTTGCTCTTCTCAAATCCGACCGGAAGCAGGAAGCCCTGGAGAAACTCCATCTACTGACCGAACAGGAAGGTGCTTACCAGCTGGAGGCCATGAAATTGGAAAAGATATTGTTAAAATAATTCTTAATTTAGGGGGCATAAGTTGTCCAGAGTATGCTCTCATTCCCATTCTACAAGCAGCTTGACGCCATGGATTGCGGCCCCTCCTGCCTGCGGATGATAGCCCGTTATTATGGAAAACATTTTACCCTTCAGACACTCCGGGATAAATCACACCTGACCAGGGAGGGAGTATCCATGCTGGGTATTGCCAAAGCCGCGGAAGCAATCGGGTTACAGACCATGGGAGTCTCCCTTACCTGGGAACGGCTTCGTGATGAGGCTCCGCTGCCGGTCATCGTCCACTGGCAGCAGAACCACTTTGTAGTGGTATACAAGATCCGCAGGGATAAGGTATATGTGTCCGATCCTGCATTCGGTCATGCCGTTTACACCAGGGAGGAGTTCCTGAAAGCATGGATCAGCACCCGTCAGGAGGGGGAAGCCAAAGGTTCGGTCCTGCTGCTTCAACCTACCCCTGATTTTTTGAATCAGGAAGATGAGCCCATAAAGAAAAGCGGTTTCAGGTACCTGCTCAGGTACCTGGCTCCTTACCGGCGATATGTGTACCACCTTCTGCTGGGACTGATCCTTGGAAGCATTATCCAGTTTCTTCTCCCCTTCCTGTTCCAGAGTATCGTCGATATCGGGATCACCAATCAGGATCTGAACTTTATTTACCTGGTGCTTCTGTTCCAGTTTGTACTGATCCTTTCCCAGATGGGGATCGATTTTATACGGAGATGGATCCTGCTTCATCTGAGCACACGGATGAATATATCCCTGATCTCCGATTTTCTGAGCAAACTGATGAAGCTTCCGGTGGGTTTTTTCGATACCAAACTCACCGGGGATATTCTGCAGCGGATCGGAGACCACCGCCGGATTGAAAGCTTCCTGACCACCTCCTCGCTTACCATCCTCTTCTCCATGGTGAACCTGGTGGTTTTTGCCATTATTCTGGCCATTTACAGTGTAAAGATCCTCCTGATCTTCCTCGTGGGCGCCATTCTCTACTTCTTATGGATCTCCATTTTCATGAGACGACGGAGAGCCCTGGATCAGAAGTATTTTACCAAGATGGCCCAGAATCAAAGTAAACTGATACAGATCATTCACGGGATCCGGGAGATCAAACTGAACAATGCGGAACGATCCAGTCAGTGGGAGTGGAAGGATATTCAGGCAGGGGTGTTCCGGGTGAATATGAGGACGCTCTCGCTCAATCAGTACCAGGAGGCGGGTGGTGTGTTTATTAACGAAACCAAGAATATCCTGATCAATGTGATTGCAGCCCTCGCAGTGGTAGACGGCAACCTGACCCTGGGTACCCTGCTGGCTATCAGCTATATCCTTGGACAGCTTAATGGGCCTATTGAGCAAATGATCTCCTTCCTGCACAAGGCCCAGGATGCCAAGATCAGCCTGGAACGACTGGGGGAGATTCACGAATCGGAAGATGAATACCAGCGTGAAACGGGTGTCACCGTACTTCCAACCATTGAAAAGCTTTCGATCCGGGACC
Organism: uncultured Bacteroides sp.; assembly: GCA_964424935.1. Classification (GTDB taxonomy): domain Bacteria; phylum Bacteroidota; class Bacteroidia; order Bacteroidales. Next base: position 1,117 of record CAYRLP010000355.1, on the reverse strand, counting down.
TGGAATTCAGTTATCCGGGGGCACTGCCACGGAACGTGCTTGAAGGGATTACGATGACCCTGAAGAAGGATACCGTAACTGCCCTGGTCGGAGTGAGCGGAAGCGGTAAAAGCACCCTGGTAAAACTGTTACTGGGGTTTTACCCCCCCGGTAAGGGGGATATCCGGGTGGGAGACATGAACATCCAGATGATGCCGCCCGACCTCTGGCGAAAGCAGTGCGGAGTGGTGATGCAGGATGGATTCATCTTTTCCGACACCATTGCAAGGAATATCGCCATGGGCGAACAGGATATCAACACCGATCAGCTGCTCTATGCTGCCAGGATGGCCTGTATAGATGATTTTATCGACCGCCTGCCGCTGGGCTACAATACGGTGATCGGTCAGGAAGGCCTGACTCTCAGCGGCGGGGAGGAACAGCGTGTCCTGATTGCCCGGGCCATCTATAAGAATCCCGGGTTCCTGTTTCTGGACGAGGGAACCAGTGCCCTGGATGCCAACAATGAGCGCCGGATCATGGAAAACCTGCACCTGGTCTTCCGGGGCAAAACGGTCCTGATTGTGGCCCATCGTCTCAGCACGGTGAAAAACGCAAACCAGATCATTGTACTGGACGAGGGAAAAATCGTGGAGCAGGGCAAGCACAACAGCCTGATCGCCAAAAAGGGCCACTATTTTAACCTGGTGCGAAACCAGCTGGAACTGGGCAATTAGGATAGGATCAGTACAAATCCTCCGCCTCTTTCCATCTTCAGCGTCAGGGATGAATCCCGGTTTAAACCTGAAATCGTTTCCTTTTCCAGATGGGAAGGATTCTTTCCCGCGTCAGCGGCATCTTTCCAGAGGGTCGCCTCATAACTGTCCGTCCCCAGGAAATCCAGAGAAAATGATACCTCCCTGGACTCCTCATTGGTCATCCCGCCCACGTACCAGGAATCACCGGAACGCCTGGCCATGAGTATGCTCTGCCCCGGGTATCCGCTTATAAACCTGGTTTCGTCCCATGTGGAGGGCACCTGCTTCAGGAAATCGCTTCCCGGTTGATCCCTATAGTTATAAGGCGAATCGCAAACCACTCCAAACGCACTCTCATAGATGACCAGCATGGCCAGCTG
>CAYRLP010000354.1:0-3977 GCA_964424935.1 uncultured Bacteroides sp. | reverse complement strand
CACCGGGACTCACATAATCCCAGATGGCACCACCCGTCAGCCGCGGGAAACTGCGTATCAGTTCCCAGTATTCGTCCATGCCGCCCAGACCGTTCCCGGTTGCGGCTATGTATTCATCCATGAAAGAGGCGCGATGATCCTCTTCGGGTAGTACTTTTCCGACAGCCAGGTTTCTCACGGTCAGGGGGATCCAGTAACGGGGCCCCACAATATCTTCAAAAGGAATATTAAATGAATTCCCACCATACATCCAGGCAGGGCGGCTGTGATCAATGCTCTTTCCAGTTTCAATCACCGCCCTGATGTTGTCCCCGCTACCCGATTCGTTGCCTGCACTCCATACAATGACCGATGGATGGTTGCGGTCGCGGTAAACCAGTTTGCGGCTGCGGTCTTTGTACATCTCTGTCCAGGCAGGGTCTGCCGAAAGCCTCGTATTTCCATGCGCTTCATCCCCTACTTCATCAAAAATATAGATCCCGAGTTCGTCGGCCATATCGATGTACTCCGGTGTCGGGGGATAATGACAGGTACGAACGCAGTTGATGTTATTCTGCTTCATGATCAGCAGATCCTTTCTCAGTGTTTCCAGCGGGACGGCCTGGCCATGATCGGGGTCGTGCATGTGGCTGTTGATCCCGTTCAGTTTCACCGGAACCCCGTTGACCGTAAGGATCTGGTTAAGGTATTCCACCTCGCGAAAACCCATCCTCCGTGTAAAAGCCTCCAGTACTTCCCCTTTTTCGTCCTTTAACTGGATGAGGATCGTATACAGGTGGGGAAACTCGGCGGACCATTTTTCCGGATCACTAACCACGGTGGAGAGTTTTACCTTCACGACGGATTTTGCGGCGATTTCTTTGTTCCCGGATTGAATCCTGTTGCTCAGGATAGATTGGTTCCCCTGGTCCAGCACATCGATTTCCACCTGCACAGTTGTATTTTCACTGCCTCTGTTCTGAATATCGGTTTCCACAGCCAGGGTCGCATCCTTATAATCATCATCCAGATCGGTAACGATATAGAAGTCATGAACAAAGGTCTTTGGCTGGGCGTATAACTTCACATCGCGGTATATCCCGGACAGGCGCCACATATCCTGGTTCTCCAGATATGAACCATCGCAGAACCGGATCACCTGCACCGCCAGATCGTTTTTTCCGGTTTTGACAAAGGGAGTGATATTGTATTCCGCCGGTTCAAATCCGCCCTGGTTATACCCGACCCGTTTCCCGTTGACCCACACGTAGGAAGCCGACTTGATCCCTTCAAACCGAAGCATGACTTCTTTGCCCTTCCAGTCCTTGGGAATGCTTATCGTACGTTTGTAACAACCCACCGGGTTGAAGTAATCCGGAATATGAGGCGGATCGCTTTCAAAGGAAAGCGCCACATTCCGGAATTTCGGATAACCGTAACCTTCCATCTGCCAGTCGGAAGGAACCCTGATATCATCCCAGTCCTTTACATTATAACCAGGCTGCCAGAATCCTTCGGGTACCTGTTCCGGGGTTTCCACCCACCTGAATTTCCACAGGCCGTTCAGCAGCTGGAAATATTTACTTGTGGCCTGATTGTTTACCAGGGCAGCTTCAACCGAAGCATAGGGGACATGAAAGGCATGAGGGGCATTCTGACCCTTTTCAAACACGGAAGGATCCTCCCAGTCGGAAGGGAGGAACTCCACTTCCTGTGACATTGCAAGCCCACTGATAAACAACATCAGTGGAAATAGAAAGCTTTTTGTGATCATGATGGAGTAATTGAAAGCGGGTTCAACATAACTCAAATGTAATCAAATCCGATCCGGGAAGTTATATTATTGACTCATTTCAACTTCGCAATAAGTAATTCCGCAATTATTTCATGTCCCTTATCAGAAGGATGCAAACCATCATAGGTCATATTCATTGCTTCAACCGGGTAAGGGTATTCGTCCGTCTGAGGATTAAATGGAACTCCAATGAAGTCAGGGTATACAAAATTCCTGTATTCCCCGGTCTGGGGATCTTTCAGACGCTTGAAATTGATCATGTTTTCCTGAACGATTCCGCTATCATGGTAAAGATCCACCACAGGTATGTTCTCCAGCTTCCCGATGGCCAGAATCGCATTGGCAAATTCTTCCAGATTCTGGTTATTTTTTTTCTGGTAACTGCCATAGGCATTGTTTCCGGGCCATCTGATATATACAAAGTCACCCCTCTGCATAGGTGTTATAAGAATGATTCTGGCCGAACTGTTAAGCGTTTTAATCTTATCCGTGATTATTCTGAAGGCTCCGTACATGGTTCCCGCACCGGTATTCCGGTTGTAATCTTCCATGGTACCTACCGGATCCCCTGCCCACCAGTCGTTGGTACCCAGAAACACGGTGTATACATCAGCCTTAATCAATCCAATTGATTCTATTTGCTCCGCTATCCTACCGGAAGTCCACCCGTTATGACCCTGGTTGACGTAAGTTACATTAGGAAGCCTTTCAGTTACCAGGGTAAGATAACCCTTAGTAATACGGTTTTCAGTCTCATCCACATGATCATTCAAATAGGTAATAGAATCTCCGATTGCCACCCAGGTGACCTTATCCGGGACCGTGCCGGAAAAGAAAATAATAATTCCGGTGAGGATTAAAATCCTTCTTATCATCATTCTTACATTAGATCTTTACAAATGTATACACGGATACCGGTCCCAGGAGCCCGGCTGGTAACAGTTCCGAACCGGCCCGGACACCGCCTCCGACCACCCAGGTCCTTCTTTCCTCTTCGGGCAGGGCCGCATCTCCGGCCAACCGGTTGAACCATGTATTGGTGACTTCAAGTTCTATGGTATTGTTTCCCTCGATGACCACGTCGGTAATCTCCACGCGGTAAGGCGGTTTCCACGTGACGCCCAGGTCCTTCCCGTTTACTTTCACCGATGCCAGGTTCTTCACTTCACCCAGGTCCAGGAATAAGCGTTTCCCATCTCCCAGGTCTTTGTTCTCCAAACGGACCGACTTTTTATAGCTGGCTGTCCCTGAGAAATATTTGATGTCTTCGTCCGCATGATCGGTCCAGGATCCGGGAGACATGCTCAAGTTTTTCACGGTTCCTGTCAGCTGCGGAAAACTCACCTCCCAATCTCCTGCAATTTCTAATAGATCCGGAACATTCTTTGCATGCAGTTCCACCTGTTCACCCGAGTTCATATGCAGGGTCCACTCCCCGTTAGCCATCGCCCAGCGCTCCAATCCTGCAGCATTCGCCTCCAGTTTCAGTTTCATACCTCCTTTTTGGCTGCTACCGGTTACACTCAGGATATGATCCTGACCAATCGAAGATCTCCGGAAGACGACGAATACCGATCCTGCGGGATCAAATTCAAAGGGAACAAAGGTCCGTCCATCCTGCTCCCTCCATACCGGTGCATCCTCCATCCTGCCTGTGTCTGCATGCCAGAGCTCAGGGACCTTCCCATTAATCCTGAAGCTCAAATCCGTTGAAATACCAAACTGTTCCTGGTTGGAGATGAAGTAGTAATCAGCTTCTTCCGTCCTCCGGTGGATCCAACGAAAGCCCCAGCCTTTTCGTTCATTCCCGGGCAGGGTCGGATTGACACCATGAGGTTCGAATGCAGTGGCCTCGTATGGTTCCCCGGTCTCTGTAACAACCTTCTTCAGAACAAGAAGATCAGGGACTGTTCCCACATCGGACATTACCTCCTCCATAGGTAAACCCCAGTACAAAGTACCCTCCCCATAGGTGCGTTTGGTACGGGTTTTACCATCCAATTCGCCCCAGACCTCATCACTCACAAATTGAATGATCTCGTTGGCTGAACCGGACATTTCAAGGCTCGGGGAAGCTTCAGGCTTCTGACCAACCACCACAGCTCCTGCTTCCACCAGCTCCTTTGTCCTGTTTATCAGTCCCGGGGTCATAAGAGTTCCGGGACGAAGCACCAGCACGTCATAGCTGACACCACTGTCCAGA
>CAYRLP010000353.1:0-3991 GCA_964424935.1 uncultured Bacteroides sp. | reverse complement strand
CTGAGATAACAGGCTCGCTATGGAGGCTCCAAGGGCCTGGTAACGCGGGATCAACAGCAGGTTAAGGGTGATATTCAGGACAACGGTCAGGGCCGCCGTCGTGTTAAGCTGTCGCAAATTGTGATTGGCAGTAAGAAGGGTACCGTAAAGGTAAGTCATGGAGACAAAAAGAAAACCTGCCATCAGGATCGCGAATATTTCCGAACTGTACGGTGTATGTGCACGATAGAGCAGATCAATGATTTCATACCGGTAAAAATAGGCCAGGATAGGGACGGAGAGTCCGGTCACCAACAGAAGGGGTAAAGCGGTCCGCACCAGTTCATTGACGTTCTGTTTCAATTGGATCAGGCGGGAAAACATAGGAAGAAGCAACATGGCAAACAGGAAAGAGAATTGCGTGGCAGCTTCGAAAATCCGGAATGACTGGGCATAGATTCCCGCCTGTTCCCTGCCGTCTTCCAGGAGACGCTCCAGCATCACCGAGTCGACCCGGTTAAAAAGTGCCATTAACAGGATCAGCAACGCAAACGGATAGCTGGAACGCAGTATCCTCATGGAACCGGACAGGCTGAAATACCTGAAGAATGCGCCTGATTTGGTGCGCACGATCGTGACACTGGTAAGCAGGGTCAGGACATAGGATGCTGTCTGGGCATATACGAACCAATGGATATCAAAAGGCTTGCTGGTGATGTTTCCCCAGAGGAGCAAACCGGTGAAGAGAATCATCAGGCTGCGGTCCATGACCGAAAGCAGGCTGTCGGTCCGGTACAGCTGCAGGCCGCTGATGTTGGTCCGGAAATAGAGTATGAACGAAGCCAGGAACTGGTTCAGGACCAGGATCCAGAGCATATGAAACTGTTCCGGGGTATATCCCAGGATCTTTCCTGAAACCAGAACCACCCCGGCATAGACCACCGAGAGAATAAGCTTAAGGGGGATAATGGCAGCCAGGTGTTCCTTCAGGAGGCTGTGATCCCTTGCGATGGCCCTGTTGTTGAAATTATTGATCCCAACATCGAGCAGCATGTTCAGGATGAAGGCGAAGTTGAAAAGGGAGAAATAGAATCCATACATCTCTTCACCCACCCGGTTCTGTACACCCACCTCAATCCCAAAAAACCAGATTGGCTTGATTAACAGATTCAGGAAGATCAGAAGAGCCAGGTTGGTCAGGAAATGTTTTTTCAAGCTCGGGCGATTAAATATTTTTTAAATCAATACAAATGTAATAAGTTCGCTCCATAATTATAGAGACGGTTTGAACCAGGATACGAAACGATCAACAATTGCTGTAAACACGAGGCTTCTGATGCCTGGAAAACTGGATGGCATCGGCTGGTTTACCTTCGAAACCCTGAAACGAATAACCACCGCACACCCGGAAGTGGATTTTATATTCCTGTTCGATCGCAAATACAGCCAGAAAGTGATATTCGGGGAAAATGTGCACCCTGTGATCCTGGGTCCTGTTACGCGTCACCCCATGCTCTGGCATATCTGGTTTCAGCTCCGCATCAAGAAGTTCCTTGAAAAGAAGCAGCCGGATCTCTTTCTAAGTACGGATGGATTTATACCGCTGGGAACAAAAATCCCTTCAGTATCAGTGATCCATGATATCAATTTTGTACACCGGCCGGGCGACCTGCCCTGGCTGGTCCGAAAATACTACAGGTACTATTTTCCCCGGTTTGCCCACAGGGCAACCCGGATCGTTACCGTATCGGAGTATTCAAGGCGGGATATAATCAATCAGTATGAAATTTCCGAGGATAAAATAGACCTGGCCTACGACGGGGTGAATGAAAGGTACCATCCTATTGGCGAGGAGCAGGCCATTGAGGTCCGCAAGACATACACGGGCGGAGCTCCCTATTTTGTATTTGTGGGAAGTATCCATCCCCGGAAAAATATAGTCAACCTGCTCAAAGCCTTTCAGTTATTCAAAGATGAAAACCGGGAAGACTTCAAGCTGGTACTGATCGGGGAAAAGTTCTTCCTGACCCGGCCCATGGAGGAGCAGCTGGATAAAATGGATAATAAGCAGGATGTCATATTCACGGGGCGCCTTTCGCCGGAGCAACTCAATGAGGTGCTGGGGGCGGCCTGGGCCATGACTTTTGTACCTTATTTTGAAGGTTTCGGAATTCCCATCCTGGAGGCCATGAAATGCGATATACCGGTTATTGCATCAAATGTGACCAGTTTGCCCGAAATTGCGGGGGACGCGGCCCTGTTTGCCTCCCCGGAAAGTCCGGGCAGCATCCGGGACGGAATGATCCGGATGGTTCGTGAAAAAGGCCTGCGCGAACAGCTGATAGAAAAAGGAAGGCTCCGGAGGGAACTGTTCAGCTGGGACCATACGGCAGAGAAACTGTGGGAATCTGTTCAACATGTGTTGAATACCCATGCTTAAACCATACTATAAGGAAGGAGCCGTGGAGGCCGGCTGTGATGAAGCCGGAAGGGGGTGCATCGCCGGACCCGTTTTTGCTGCAGCCGTCATTTTGTCTTCCCGGGGGAACCATCCGGCGCTGGACGACAGCAAAAGGCTGACCGCACCAAAAAGGCAGGAACTGCGTCGTTGGATCGAAAGGGAGGCAGTGGACTGGGGGGTGGGCCTTGTCCATGAGAAAGAGATCGATGAGATGAATATCCTGAATGCCTCTTTTCTGGCCATGCACCGGGCCCTTGAACAACTGAAATGTGTCCCGACACATCTACTGGTTGACGGCAACCGGTTTAAACCCTTTGGTTCCGTTCCGCATACCTGTATTGTAAAGGGGGACGCGATCTTTGCTTCCATAGCAGCTGCCTCGATCCTGGCCAAGACCCACCGGGATGAGTACATGCTTACCCTGCATCATGAATTCCCCGCCTACGGCTGGAACAGGAATATGGGTTATCCCACCAGGGCGCACCGGGAAGCGATTCAGGCGAATGGTCCCAGCCCTCATCACCGCCGTTCATTCCGCTTGCTGAATACCCAGATAAGGCTGGATTTACATGAAAGAGATTGACATGCTTTTAAAACACCTGAATGCATACTGGTTTAAGGAAGAATTTCACCATATTTGCTAATCATTCTCCCGCAATTGATCATTCAAATCACATAAAAAGTACAGACATGAAAAAGATTTTTCTTCTAATTACTGCTCTGGTATTCACCATCCAGGTTCGGGTATATGCCGATGAGGGCATGTGGCTCCTGAGCCTGATTGGCCAGGTGAACATGGATGAAATGACTGAAATGGGTCTTCAGCTGACTGCCGACCAGATCTACAGCGTTAATCATGCAAGCCTTAAAGATGCCGTAGGTGCACTGGATCGTGGGTCCTGTACGGCTGAACTTGTTTCACCCGATGGCCTGTTGCTGACCAATCACCATTGCGGATACGGTGAGATTCAGAGCCACAGTTCCCTGGAGCACGATTATCTGAAAGATGGTTTCTGGGCCATGAGCAGAGATGAAGAACTTCCGAATGAAGGCAAGACCATAACCTTCCTGGTACGGATGGAAGAGGTGACGGACCGGATCATGCCGGAACTGAATGAGGAGATGGCCATGATGGAGCGGAGTTCAAAAGTGCGTTCGATTTCCGAGGCCATCATTAGCGAAGCGACCGAAGGTACCCATTACGAAGCAACCGTAAGAAGCATGTTTAATGGCAACCGGTATTTCCTTTTTGTCACGGAAACCTACCGGGATGTTCGCCTGGTAGGTGCCCCTCCGGAGTCCATAGGGAAATTTGGTCACGATACGGATAACTGGATGTGGCCCCGGCACACCGGTGATTTCTCCATGTTCAGGGTCTATACCGGCCCCGACGGCTTGCCGGCCGACTACAGTCCCGATAATATTCCCCTGAAATCCAAGCATTTCCTTCCAATCTCACTGAAAGGATATGAAAAAGGCGATTTTACCATGGTGATGGGGTTCCCGGGGAGCACCTCACGCTACATGACTTCCTGGGAGGTCCAGGAATCC
>CAYRLP010000352.1:0-4002 GCA_964424935.1 uncultured Bacteroides sp. | reverse complement strand
CACAATCGGCAGCAGTTCAGGTAAATACCTGTACGGGGGAAGACTCCGGCACATGGACCGCTCCTGCATCCACCGGGACCCTGAGTATTTATCCCAGCCCTACGGACGGGCACTTCCGGATCGATCCGGGTCCGGTTGCAGGGCCCTGTACCCTGGAGGTTCTTACTGCTTCAGGGCGTGCGGTCCTGCGAAAAGCGGTGCAGCTGAACGGGACCCCCGTAATGCTGAACCTGGAGGACCGGCCGGCGGGCATTTATTACATCCGGGTTCTCAGCGGGGACCTCGAATTTCGCGGCAAAGTCCTGCTGATGAGGTAGAAACCCCTGTAAGCCAAAGCTTCTAACCTGTTTGTCAAATAAGGGGCTCCGTCCACTTGCCCGAGGGAGTGAATCACCTACCTTTATGCAAAACAATGCACCATGAAAAGGTTTTTCCTCACCTTCCTTGCGATCCTCCTGGCCCTGCTACTTGGCTTCTCATACGGATACCTGGTTCACAGGAACCAGATCTTCCCCTACCAGTACATTAAAAAAGCCTTTTTGATCAACCTGTACAGGAAGAACATGGCATGGTCCGTCGGGATCTTCAAAGGGCCCGATCCTTTTCATCTTTCGGCCCCCAAGGACGTGGAGAATCCGGTCCTTACCGCAAAGGATGTCACGGATGTGGATGCGGCATTCATTGCCGATCCCTTTATGGTACAGGATCAGGGGAAGTACTATCTGTTTTTCGAGGTGCTGAACCTGGATACCAATACGGGAGACATCGGATATGCGGAGAGCGATGACGGCCGGGAATGGACTTATGGGAAGATCGTGCTGGATGAAGAGTTTCATATGTCCTATCCATGCGTCTATCAATGGGACGGACAGTACTATATGATCCCGGAAAGCGGGGAGAACCGGACCGTTCGCCTTTACCGGGCAGTTTCCTTTCCAGGGGAGTGGGAATACCTGGGGAACCTGCTGGAAGGTTCGCCCTACTACGACCCCACGGTCTTCTATTACGACGGACTGTGGTGGATGTTTACCTCCACCGTGGGGAACGGCGACCTGAACCTGTTTTATTCGGATCAGCCCACCTCGGGCTGGCAGGCCCATCCCATGAATCCCCTGATCGAAGGGAATCCCGAAATGGCCCGGCCTGCCGGAAGGGTCTTCGAGTTTGAGAACCGCCTGTACCGTCTGGCCCAGGATGATTACCCCAGTTACGGGATCCAGGTGTACGCCGTGGAGATTACGCAGCTGACCCCCGATTCCTATCAGGAGAACAGCGACGAGCTGATCAAGCTGGTCACCATGTCAGGGAAGGGATGGAACGCGGTGGGCATGCACCATGCGGACCTGCATCAGGTAGGAGGGCAATGGATGGCCTCTGTAGACGGGCTCAAACGCAGGGAGTGATTATCACCCAAAGCGGAATTTACAGCGCAAGTTTATTAGTTAAAAGTTTTCAACACTTCCCCGTGAGATATTCTCATTTTGATAAATACCTGTTTTTCCCCTGTCAACGAACCGCTCGCACATGCGAATGCCGGTTCTTCCGGAAGCTGCCTGATCATCCCAATTGACCTGTTTTAAACCCCTCATTTCTACATAAATCACCCCTATACCCCAGTTGGTCAAATACCCCCTACGGGATGCCGTTTCAGGGGTTGGAATTCCATAACTTCGGGTAACATAATTCGTTTGGCGAAAATGAATCGAACACTAACCCAAAGGCTCATTAGGCAAAAATGAGAAAACTGAATCCAGATTTGTTTGACTTCCTGAGTGCCTGGGCAAGAAGCGTCTTCCGGAAACATTCGCTTCCCAGGTGGATGGTGTTTGCATTTGATATCGGAGCCATTTTTCTCACCTTCCTTTTCTCCTACCTGCTCAGGTTTAATTTCGAAGTGGGTGCCTTCAGTGTGGAAATGGCCCTGAGGCAATCCATCCTGGTAGTGGGCGTCTATGCCGGATTCGAGCTAATATTCCGCTCCTTCTCCGGGCTGATCAGGCATACCACCATCAAGGATATTTTCAATGTGCTGCTGGTCACCACGTCGGCCCTGGCCGTGCTGATGGCCTTTACCTTTGTTGGCCGGTTTGCGGAGTGGAAGAGTATTTTCGTCATCCCCGGTTCCATCCTGGTGATCCATTTTGTAACCCTCAATGCCTTCCTGTTCATTACACGGATCTCCATCAAGATGTTCTATGAGATGGTATCCGTCATACCGGTCAATAAGAAGAACGTGATCATTTACGGGGCAGGGGCCATGGGTGTTATTGTGGCCCGGGTGATTGACAGCGATATGGAGAACGATTACAACATCGTCGCCTTCCTGGACAGCAATAAGAAACTGCAAAACAAACAGCTGAACGGGATCCCGGTTTACAGCCCCTCCAAGATGACCGAGAATTTCCTGGAAAAGAACCAGGTGAAGACCATGATCTTTGCGATCAATGACATCGCCCCGTCCAAAAAGACAGAGATATACAGGGAAGCCGTAAACCTTGGCGTGGAGGTCCTGCAGATCCCCGTGGTATCGGACTGGCTCAGCGGATCCTTCGAAGTCAAGCAGCTGAAGAAGATCAAGGTTCACGATCTGCTCAGCAGGGAACCGATCCAGCTGAACATGAAACGGATCGCCGACGGCCTCCGCGACCGGACCATCCTGGTGACCGGGGCGGCCGGCTCCATCGGTTCCGAGATCGTACGCCAGCTTACCCGTTTTAATATCGGTAAACTGATCCTGATCGATAACGCGGAGACCCCCATGTTCCACATGGAGAATGAGCTGCTGGAACATTTCGCGCATGCACCGGTGCGCACCATCCTGGCCGATGTCACCGATCAGGTAAGAATGGACGGGATCTTCAGGGCCTATCGTCCAGATTATGTCTTCCATGCGGCAGCCTACAAGCATGTTCCCCTGATGGAACAGAATCCCTACGAGGCTGTCCGGGTCAATGTGGGTGGCACCACCATCCTGACCAACCTGGCCGTGAAGTATGGCGTGGAGAAGTTCGTGATGGTCTCCACCGATAAGGCGGTGAATCCCACCAACGTGATGGGAGCCTCCAAGCGCACCTGTGAACTGATCCTGAGATCAAGGGCCAATCTGGAGGGCAACAAGACCCAGTTTGTGATCACCCGCTTCGGGAACGTGCTGGGATCCAACGGATCGGTGATTCCGATCTTCCGCAAGCAGATTGAGGAGGGGGGTCCGGTAACGGTGACCCATCCCGATATTACCCGGTATTTCATGACCATCCCCGAAGCCTGTCAGCTTGTGCTTGAAGCCGGCTTTATGGGTTCCGGAGGGGAGATCTTTGTCTTCGACATGGGTGAACCGGTGAAGATTGCCGATCTGGCCCGCCAGATGATCAAGCTCTCGGGATACGAACCCGATAAGGATATCAGGATTGAATATTCGGGTCTGCGACCCGGCGAGAAGCTTTACGAGGAGCTGCTTACCGACAAGGAGAAAACCCTGCCCACATACAACAGCAAGGTAATGATCGCACAGGTATCCGATTTTGACCATGAAACCACCCTGGCCAAAACAGTATCCCTTCTTCAGTCCGCCTACCGCCTCTCCGAACAGGAGCTGATCGAAAAACTGTCAGCCATTGTTCCCGAGTACACCTCGAAAAACGGCAAGTCTGAGAAAGATTCACTGAAGGTGGAGACCTATCCCGATTAAGCCTACCTTCATGATCATCGACCATATCTGTTTTGCCGTTAAGAACCTGGAGACATCCATTGAGCAGTGGACCGGTGCATTTGATTATGAGCAAATGACCGAGATCGTTACCAACACCCGCCAGCAGGTTAAGGTCGTATTTCTTTCCAAGGAGGGGAGTGTCACCATTAAACTGATTGAGCCCCTGCCTGAAAATGAGTCTGTGATCAACTTTCTGAAGCGGGGCGGGGTGTTTCACCATCTCTGTTTCAGATGTGAGGACATGGATCAGCAGATGGGCGAGCTCAATGAGAAGGGGCTGATCACCCTAGTCC
>CAYRLP010000351.1:1357-4017 GCA_964424935.1 uncultured Bacteroides sp. | reverse complement strand
GGGATGCAGGTTTACGAAACCTACGAGCAGCTGAGGAAAAAGCACGACGAGGCATTATCATCCTGGGAAAAACAGACCGAGCTGCTGGAAAAGTTAATGGCAAGAAGAAAATAGTTATTTTTAGGGCTATGGGAAAGAAAGGATTAGGGTTGATTGCTTGTTGCATCATCGCCGGCCTGGTGACCGGATGTTCATCATCAAAAAAGGCAGCGACCGCTGAAGTACAGGGACAGATGGCTTCCCTGTACAATCCAAGCAGGCTTTCCCTGCATCCCGATTTCTCTATATTTCACGAAAGTGAAAATTATTCGGTCCTGTACATCCGGGCATATCCATCCGAGCTCCGCTTCGATGAGGCCAATGAGGATGCTGAATACCGGGCGATGCTGCGGGTGAAGTATGAGTTGATGGCCCTGGATGAGACAGCGGTGGAGGAGCAGCCTCTGCTCGACAGCGCTTCGGTGGTCTACAAATTAAGGAGACAGGACGAGCGGAGTCCGGCTTTTTTTGCATCCCTTTCGATTCCCGTCAGGCAGGGCAACCGGTACCTGCTTAAGATGGAAACTCAGGATCTGAACAGGGGCAGCATAGGGCTTGAGTACCTCTATGTGGACAAAAGTGATCCTCACGGAGCCCAGAACTTTAAAGTGGTCTCAAGCTTTTCGGGCTATCCCAAGTTCATGCGTTTCTTCCTGACCGGTGAGAATTTCCACGTGAAGTACCGTGATCCCCTTGTGGATTCAATCTATGTGGACTATTTCAGGCTGGACAGCGAATTGCCGCGTCCGCCCGTAACAGCGACCTCCGATTATACCATGAACTACACCCCCGATACGAGTATGGTATTTCCCATGATAGATACCATTGAGTACAACCTGGTCATGGAGGGCATGTACCTGGTAAAAGTGGACAAGGAGCAGGAGGTGGGATTGACGCTTTTTAATTTCGGAGGTTCCTTTCCTGAAATTAAGAATCCGCGCGAGCTGATGGAACCCCTCTTCTATCTGGCCACGTTAGCCGAATACAGGGATCTGAGAACAGAACCGAACCGAAAGCTCGCCGTGGATAATTTCTGGTTGCGAATGGGAAACAGCGTGGAAAAATCAAGGGAACTGATCCGGATCTATTACAACCGGGTGGTCTACTCCAACCTGTATTTCACTTCAAACAAGGAAGGATGGAAGACCGACCAGGGTATGATCTTCATTCTGTTCGGACCGCCTTCCCGGATCCAGATGACCGGGGACGGGGAGACCTGGTACTATTATGCAAGACGAAGGGGTAAAATCGTGGAGTTCAGGTTCAAGCGTGAGCAGGATGCCTTCTCGGATCAGAACATGATATGGCAGAAAACTCCGGATTCGCAGTCGTATCGCAACGAAGCCATACGTTCCTGGAGAAATGGCAAGGTATACTCAATGGGTTCCTGATGGCCGGAAATGAGCACTTCATATTCGGCATCCATGCGGTTCTCGAGGCGGCCAGGGCCGGCAGGGACCTGGAGAAGGTTTTTGTAAGAAGAGATGCCGGATCGGAACTGCTCAAGAAATTGCTGGAGGTGTTGCGCACCCTGGAGATACCTGTTCAGCGGGTCCCGCTGGAAAAACTGAACAGGATCACCGGCAAGAACCACCAGGGGGTCATTGCCGTGCTGTCTGAAATCCCCTATCAGGATATTACCTCCCTGCTCCCGTCTATTTTTGAGAGGGGAGAGGAACCACTGGTTTTGCTGCTGGACAGTGTTTCGGATGTGCGGAACTTCGGAGCCATTGCAAGAAGTGCCGAATGTGCAGGTGTACATGCCATTGTCATACCGGCATCAGGGAGTGCCGCTGTTAATGCAGATGCCATAAAGACCTCAGCCGGGGCCCTCCACCGGATTGCGGTTTGCAGGCAGCGGGACCTGCTGACGGCGGCGCGGTTTCTGAAGGACAGCGGGCTCAGGCTGTTCGCTGCCACAGAAAAGGCCGATGCCAGTATGTACGAAACGGATTTAACCGGGCCGGCCGGGCTGATCCTTGGGAGTGAAGACAGGGGCATTTCACCTCCATTGCTGAACCTGGCCGATTCGCGGGTTTCCATTCCTATGAAAGGAACCATTTCTTCCCTGAATGTGTCGGTGGCAGCCGGAGTGTTCCTGTTTGAAGTCTTAAGGCAGCGTGATGCTGCTACTCAAGGGGGAGCTGGCGGTTAAAACTCTCTTCCAGGGAGATGAATGTCTCCGTTCTTGAGATTCCCTTAATAGCCTGAACTTTGTCCACCAGCAGCTGTTTCAGGTCTTCATTGTTCCGGGTATATATTTTTATGAAGATGGAATAGCCCCCGGTTATATAGTGACATTGCGTAATCTCGGGCACATTCTTCAATTGTTCCACCACCTCGGGATAAAGGCTGGCACTGTCCAGGAATATTCCCACATAGGCGCAGGTATTAAATCCGATCTTCTTGGGACTGATGCTGAACTCTGATCCGGTAATCACTCCCACTTTCGAGAGACGCTGTATCCGCTGATGGATCGCTGCCCCGGAAACCTTGCATTCCCTGGCTACTTCCAGATATGGAATCCGCGCATTTTTCGTGATCAGAGCTAGGATCTTTCGATCGAGTTCGTCAATTTGATGGGAGTCATCCATGAGGCGTGAATTTATGATCTGTTATAA
>CAYRLP010000351.1:0-1347 GCA_964424935.1 uncultured Bacteroides sp. | reverse complement strand
TGTAGTTACAATTTGAAAGAAGTTCACACGTCACGGCGTGATTTTTAACATATTAATACATGGATCCTTACAGGTGCTACCGCTCCAGGACCTTCTGAAAATCGCTCCCCGTGGGATTCTGAAATACGTGAAGATCGAATTCCGGGAGTATGGCCAGGATATGATCAAAAATATCCGCCTGGATCGCCTCATAATTGGCCCAGGCCTGGTCCTTGCTGAAAACATAGATCTCCAGCGGGATCCCTTTTTCCGTGGGCTGAAGATGTCTGACCAGGAAGGTCATATCCTGGTGTACCTTCGGGTGGTTATGGAGGTACTCCTCCAGATATTTCCGGAAAGTCCCCAGGTTGGTCATCCTCCGTCCGTTTGTTACCGTGCCTTCCTCCAGCTCCAACGATCTGTTGTATTCATTGATCTCTTTCTCCTTCTGTTCGATGTAGTCTTTCAGCAGGTGGAACTTTCTGAGTTTATCGATCTGTGATTTCGAGAGGAAAGTAACACTGTTCATATCAATATTGATGGAACGTTTGATCCTCCGGCCACCAGATTCTTCCATTCCCTTCCAGTTGTGAAATGATTCGGATACCAGTGCATAGGTGGGAATGGTTGCGATGGTTTTATCCCAGTTCTGTACCTTGACCGTATTCAGGCTGATATCGATCACGTCCCCGTCGGCATTGTATTTGGGCATGGAGATCCAGTCTCCCACATTGACCATCTTATTGGCTGACAGCTGAATACTGGCAACAAAACCAAGGATGGTATCCTTGAAGACCAGCATTAGCACCGCGGCCATGGCGCCTAGACCGGCAAGCAGGGTGCCCACTTCCTTTTCAGCAAGTATGGCGATGATCAGAATGACGGCCATGCAATAGAAGATGATCTTCACGACCTGGACGTAGCCTTTGATGTTCCTGCCCTGGGAGACGGGCAGTTTCCTGTAGATCTCATGCAGGGCATTGATCAAGGCATCGATCACCAGGAGGACCACCAGGACCATGTATGCCTGGGTAATGTTTCCCAGAAAGGTGACCAGATTCTCCGCCTCGAAAATATATTGAAGCGCATAGAATACAATAATAGCCGGAGCAAGGTGGGCCAGGCGGTTGAATACCTTCTGTTTCACAAAAACGTCATCCCAGTCATTCTTGGACCGTTTTACCAGCCTGGTAATGGAACCGATGATAATCCGTTTCACTATGAAATCAGCCAGGACAGCCAGGATGATGGTAACCAGGATGATGGTTGCGTTTTCAAGAAAGAGCTTCATTCCATCCGTCAATCCCGTTCCTGCCAGTAGTTCAATGTACCAGTTAATCCACCTTTCAATCATATACAGTCATGTTT
>CAYRLP010000350.1:0-4018 GCA_964424935.1 uncultured Bacteroides sp. | reverse complement strand
ATCGCCATGCTGACCGCCTACGACTACTCCTTTGCACGCCTCCTGGATCAGGCAGGCATCGATGTGATCCTGGTGGGAGACTCCGCTTCCAATGTGATGGCCGGCCACGAAACCACCCTTCCCATTACCCTGGAGAGCATGATATACCATGCAGCCTCCGTGGTCCGGGCCGTCAGCAGGGCCCTGGTGGTGGTGGATTTGCCCTTTGGTACCTATCAGGGGGACTCCAAGCAGGCCCTGGCATCGGCCGTCCGGATCATGAAGGAGACCGGGGCCAGTGCTGTTAAGATGGAGGGCGGGGTGGAAATCAGGGAAAGCGTTGAACGGATCCTTTCTGCAGGAATACCCGTTATGGGGCACCTGGGGCTCACACCTCAGGCCATTCACAAGTTTGGCACCTATGTGGTCCGGGCCACCGAAAAGGAAGAGGCGGATAAGCTCAAGTCCGATGCAGTGTTGCTTGCCGATACGGGCTGTTTTGCCGTTGTACTGGAGAAGATCCCGGCCAAACTGGCGGGGGAGGTTACCAAGTCCATTAAAATACCCACCATAGGGATCGGAGCCGGAAAGGATGTCAGCGGCCAGGTCCTGGTGCTGCATGACATGCTTGGCATCACCCAGGAGTTTTCACCGCGCTTTCTGAGGCGCTACCACAACCTGCAGATGGAGATCAAGGGGGCCGTGAAGAATTACATTGATGATGTACGAACGCAGGCCTTCCCCAATGAAAGTGAACAATATTAGCGGGCCCAATGCCCGGAGTGATGAATCTCCCTAAGCCTCCTGCAACCATTCTTTACGAAGACAATCACCTGCTGATTGTAAACAAACGTGTCTCCCAGATCGTACAGGGGGACAAAACCGGGGACGAATCCCTGGACCGCCTGTTTAAAGCCTATATCAAGGAACGGGACCAGAAGCCGGGGGAGGTGTTCCTGGGAGTCCCGCACCGCCTGGACCGTCCCGTAAGCGGGGTGGTGGTATTCGCAAAAACAAGCAAGGCGCTCAGCAGGATGGCCGGTTTATTCAAAACGAAGGATGTGGAAAAGGTGTACCATGCCATTGTGGAAACATGCCCCCGTCCCGATACCGGTGTCCTGGAGCACTATCTGACCCGTAACACGCAGCAGAATAAAAGCTATGTGCACGATAGAGAGGTCACCGGATCCAAGTTTGCCCGTCTTCACTATCAGAAACTGGCCTCTTCGGACCGTTACCATCTTCTGGAGATTAAGCTTGAAACCGGACGGCATCACCAGATCAGGGCACAGCTGGCCGGGATCGGCAGTGTGGTCAAGGGGGACCGGAAATACGGTGCCAGAAGATCCAATCCGAATGGCGGGATCAGCCTTCATGCCCGCCGGATCGCGTTCATTCATCCGGTTCGGAAGGAAGCTATTGAAGTGCAGGCCCCTTACCCGAAGATGGATATTTTCCCCGTATTCTTCAGGAAATCTCCTCCAGAGTAAAGGGCAGGGGCAGGAGGTCGGTGACCCGGTTAAAGATCTGGATCTTCTTGCTGCCGTAGAGAATCAGTTCCATGGGTTCTTCTCCCTGCATTTCTTTCTCATAAAGAACCTGCCGGCACGCACCACAGGGCGTTACAGGCGACTCCTGGACGTTTCCTTTCCGGATGGCAGCGATGGCGATGGAGCGGACCGGGACATCCGGGTGCCGGGCTCCGGCATAAAAGATGGCCACCCGTTCTGCACAGAGTCCCAGGGGGAAAGCCGCATTCTCCTGGTTGCTGCCAATTACAATCTCCTCATTCACCAGACGAAGCGCCGCTCCTACGTGGTATTCCGAATAGGGCGCATACGCATCCCGTGCAGCCTGAATGGCAGTTTTTACCAGGAGTATCTGTTCTTCTGATAGTTCATCTAACTGGTCATACTCATACATTCTGACCGTATATGCCCTTTGTTTCATGGTGAAGCGTATTTGAAACTAAAGTTACAGATTAAATGTTCGGTACAAGATTTTGTTATCAACTAACGTTTGTAGTGAAGGTGATTGTTAAAAACTCAGTGGAGGGAATGGATGGCAGTTCCCTATTTTTATTCCCGTCAGTTACCATGGAACGAACAGTGCACGTATTGTTGAAATCTTCCCTGCATAAAATTATGGCCCTGGTCCTTCTGGGATGGTTCGTCCTGCCGGGTACCCACCTGAAGGGCCAGAAGTTGTCCAGGGAGGAGTATATCTCCGACTATTCAGCACTGGCCATGCGGGAGATGGCCCGGGTTGGCATCCCCGCCAGTATCACCCTGGCCCAGGGCTGCCTGGAATCCGATAACGGCAACAGCAGGCTGGCGGTCAGGGGAAATAACCATTTCGGGATCAAATGCCATGACTGGACCGGGAAGAAGATCTATCACGATGATGACCGCCGGAGAGATTGCTTCCGGTCTTATGCTTCTCCGTACGAATCCTATATGGACCATTCGGAGTTCCTCCGGACAAAATCCAGGTATGCCTCCCTGTTCGAGATTGATCCGCAGGACTACAGGGCCTGGGCGAAGGGACTGAAATCGGCAGGCTATGCCACGGCGAACAACTACGCAAACATGCTTATCAGGATTATCGAGGAGCACCAGCTGTACCAGTATGATCAGATGGTTCTGGAGGGGAACCTCGAGGGGATCGATACTACCACTTTCCTGGCCGGGTCTGGTATCTCTGCCACACGGACGGTCCTGCTGAATAACCGGATTGAATACATACGCACGGAACCCGGAGACACTCCGGAATCGCTGCGCGACGAGCTGGGACTTTACAAAAATGAGATCTACAGGTATAACGATCTTCCCAGGGAAGTGACCCTGGAACCGGGTACCATCATTTATCTGCAGCCGAAACGGAGAAAGGCCGCAGCGGGCCAGGAGACCCATACCGTGGAGGCGGGACAGACCATGTACGAGATCTCACAGATCTATGGGGTGAAGCTGAAACAGCTCTACCGGATGAACCTCCTGACGGAAGGGGAGCAGCCCCTTGAGGGAACCGAGTTATACCTGAGGAGAAAGAAACGGGAACCCATCCTGAAGCTGGAACCGGAACAGGAACCCTACGAGGAGGAGGAGATGCAGTTCCGCTTTGACAACTAATCCTTTAATTCACCGGCCAATCCGTAGTAGGAAATGGTCTGTCTTTTCTGACTATTGATAATCAGGTTCCCGTAACCGGAAGAACCGACATTCAGTGAAACCGTGTACTGGTCCTGATCCGTCTGCATGGAAAAGTCCACCGATATGTTGTTTTTGCTGTCGTCTCTTTTGATCTGCAAACCGGTCGGTTCCCCGCTGAAGGAGATCGCACCTTCCATCCCATAGCCTCCCGCATAGGCCCTGCCAAAGTAGGGCAGGTAGGCTGCATAGGTCCCGTCCGATGCCCGGAGGGCGTAAAGGGAGGTGATCTGGATGGTCCGGCCTCCGGCCGGGGAGGCGGACCGGACCGTAAACATAAAGTTTCCACTTTCAATCAACTCCGCCACACTCTGAAATTTGGCAGCATCCCGTTCCTTTCGGGAGGTGGAGGAGGAGGCTGAACAGCCGGACAGCACAAACGCTGCAGTACACAGTACCAGAATACCTGTTTTCATCGCTTTTATCATCTGAACAAATTTCAAGTTAACGTTAGGACAATATTACAAAATGTTTAAAACATGTTAATCAATTTGACTGTCAAAACTTTACATTCATCATTCCGTCCCTTAAATTTGCTAGAAAACAGTATCATGGCCCCCACAGAAACAATTTCTGAAAGAAGCGTCCTTCCTCCCGATGGCAGGCAGACACGGATTGACTTTTTTGGTGAAGGTAGCTTAAGAAGACATACCTCCGACTGGTGGCAAACCATTTCGTCTTTATTCAGGACCGTTCATAAGAAGGAGGGGGCCGACCTGGATTTCTTTGTCAGGCAGCTGGAAAAGGAGGGTTATTCTGAAAAATCCAGGAAGAGCTACTTGTTTATGGTAAAGCGGTTCTTCGAGCATTATAAAGGGATCGAGCCCCGTCAG
>CAYRLP010000349.1:0-4020 GCA_964424935.1 uncultured Bacteroides sp. | reverse complement strand
GGAGAATTGTATCAGCCTGGTGATGAGGTGATTGTGACATGGATTGAGGTGGTCCGGCACGATCCGTTAAACTGGGATCTGTTTTTTTCCAAAGATGGTGGAGCGACCTGGGACACCTTGAAGCTGGACATTCCTACAGATACACTAAGCTTCCGGTGGATTGTGCCGGAAATTCAAACGGATAAGGGCAGGATCAAAATCGTGCAGGATAATGTGGATGCTGACTACGAATGGATCAGCAATAATTTTACTATTAGCTCCGCCACCGGCATCCCTGTTCAGTTACATACCATGCAGATGAAAGTATACCCCAATCCCATGATTGATTATGCAAATGTGGAATTTGACAATTCCATGCACGGCGACTATACACTTACCCTGTACAACATGCAGGGGGGACTTGTAAGGTCCATTCCCCATATTACAAACGGTACAATCCGGATTGACAGGAGAAACCTGACAGGGGGATTATACTTCATCCTGCTGAAGGAAGAGGAAGATATCCGGGCCGTGGAGAAACTGACAGTTAAATAAGCAGTTGAAATATGAAAGCGAATGAACTACGGTCACTCCAACAACCTCTTAAAGCGCATTATAAAGAAGTTCCGGATGCTGCATTGATTACCCTGAAGGCCCAGGGACGTCTGGGTGAGAATGTCACCTGCAGCGTGGATACTGGCAAGGCTCTTGTGGAAGCAGGAT
Source organism: uncultured Bacteroides sp. (assembly GCA_964424935.1). Lineage (GTDB taxonomy): Bacteria > Bacteroidota > Bacteroidia > Bacteroidales. Next base: position 3,318 of record CAYRLP010000349.1, on the reverse strand, counting down.
TACATCCGGCCACAGGGGGAGATGGGACCAGCGTATGCTCGGGGGATTTGCTTCTCGAGGCCCTGGTTGCCTGTGCCGGGGTGACCTTAAATGCAGTAGCCACCGCCATAGGAGTCGAGATACGGGATGGAATAGTCAGTGCCGAAGGAGAACTGGATTTCCGGGGGACTCTGGCCGTGTCGAAAGAGGTCCCGGTCGGGTTTCAAAACATAAGGCTGAAGTTTGATCTGGATACTGATGCCTCCGAGGAACAGTTGGCTACACTAATCAGACTCACCGAACGGTATTGTGTGGTTTATCAGACCCTGCGTCAGCCACCCGAAATTGTTTTCGGGTAGAGGACATCACTGGACCTCCCTGCTGCAATGCTCCAGGTAGAAATAGTAGACTTCATCGAGTTCGTTCAGCTGCTTGCTTTCAATGGCGCGGACCAGCTCCGGACAGTCCCGGAAATATTCCATCAACCGGTTTCTCTTTAAACCCAGAACACCCTGGGTGACCCGGACCATTTCGCCGGAACCGGACCGGTAGAACAGGGGGATGTAGTCCACGTAGCTGCTTTCATCATCCATGTACTCCCACTGGTAATAGGTCAGGTCCCTGTCGCTTGAAACCACCTTTAGAAAGACCCGGTGGTTGCTCTCATTCAGATAGTACCTGAACCGAAAGAAAGCGGATTCCTCTATGAGCGGCAGGGATTCAAAGTGCTGGTCATCATAACCATAGCCGAGTATCTGGTCAGGACCATATTTTTTTCTGAACAGTGCATCATCCGGCTTGAATCGTATTCGTTTATAGAGATCCATAAAGGTTCCGGAGGAGCGGTCCTTGACCTGGCCAGTAACCGTTTCCCCATCCATGTTTATTATGTAGCCCGGAGCGTATCCCTTTTTCTGGGCCTGCAACTGTAAGATCGTAAATGAAAACAGGATCAACAGGATGCATCTTCTGATATTCATCTGAGAGCCCCTTTTTCTCAATAATACATATTTTTTTTCAAGGATAAGAATCCCGTAGTCCTTTACATCCTCAGAAAAAACCAGTAACTTTTGAAGGCAGGAATCGTCATATCATTACTTCATTTTAAACCGAAACCACAACATGAAAACCCCCGACCAGGACTCCCGAACTAGCCCCGGACGAGTAATTTACCGCGTCCGTCTCGCAATTGTCATCGTAGCGATACAATGGACCTTCTGGCTTATTATCCCCTTGCTGTTCCATGGGGATACCATCACCATGCTTACAGTATTTGGTGGATTAGCAGGTGGACTGGCCGTACTTGTATGGTGGCTTTTTTTCAGCCGTATTCCCTGGCTCTGGAGACTGGTAGGATTTCTCGTAATGGTCCTTTCAGTCTTTGCCCTGACGCGACTGGCCGATCCGTCGATCACCACGGCTTTTCAGGGCATGATGATCTATGCCTACGCGATCCCCACACTGAGCCTTGGGGTGGTCGCCTGGGCTACCCTTGCGCGGAAGCTACCCGATCTGCCCAGGAGGCTCACCATGATTGCCGCCATCATTATCTCTTCGGGAATCTGGATCCTGTTCAGATCTGAAGGAATTACCGGAAGCGGTGAAGCGGAGCTTGCCTGGAGGTGGTCACAGTCGGCAGAAGAACGGTTTATGGCAGGAGTGACGGACCGTCAGACCTTTGCCGCTCCCTCCGCAGTAAATGCCGCTCCTTCAGCAGTAAATGCCGTTTCCGGGCTTGTGTGGCCTGGATTCCGGGGACCCGACCGTAACGCTGTCGTGCACGGAATGGAAATTAATATTGACTGGGACAAAAATCCTCCTGTGGAACTATGGCGCAGTCCCGTGGGTCCGGGCTGTTCTTCTTTTTCCGTGAAGGATAATCTGATCTTTACCCAGGAGCAGCGGGATGAGAACGAGGCGGTCACCTGTTACAGTCTGGGCACCGGGGAACCGGTATGGATATACACCTACGAAGCCAGGTTCTGGGATTCCCATGCGGGAGCAGGACCGCGATCCACACCAACTCTGGATACAGCCCGGGTATATACGCTAGGGGCCACAGGTATATTAAATGTGCTGGATATCACCAACGGGCATCTGATCTGGTCCAGGGATGCTGCATCGGATACTGAGGCTGAACCGCAAGGCTGGGGATTTGCCGGTTCACCGCTCCTGGTGGATGACATGGTGCTGGTTGCCGTGGGAGGCAACCTGGTGGCTTATGACAGGCAGGACGGCACGCTGCGCTGGAAAGGACCCGCCGGAGGGCTGGGATACAGTTCACCCGAGCTTCTCACCATAGACGGGGTTACACAGGTGGTATTGCTTGACGGTACGGGCGCCACCGGTTTCGAACCCTCCACCGGAAAAGTCATCTGGAATTATGAGGACCCTGAAGAGCGGATCGTGCAGCCCGGACTGACCGGCGATGGCAGGATCCTGCTGAGTACCCGGAACGGGACGGCACTACGGTGCCTGGACGTGCATCAACAGGCAGGTTCATGGTCCGTTACCGAGCAATGGATTTCCAACAGGCTGAAACCCAATTTCAACGACTACGTGACAAATAAGGGTTATGCCTATGGATACGACGGGATGAGTCTTTGCTGCATGGACCTTCAGGATGGCGCACGCATGTGGAAATCAGGCAACTACGGTGGTCAGCTCATGCTTCTGGCTGACCAGGATATGTTACTGGTTTTAAGCGAAAAAGGGGAGCTGTCGTTGATCAGGGCCCATCCCGAACAATGTACGGAACTGGCCCGGATCCCTGTGATCGAAGGGAGGACATGGAACCACCCGGCACTGGCCGGGAACATCCTGCTTGTACGAAACAGCGTGGAAATGGCTGCATATCTGCTTTAACGCATATTGGCCGGCATACGCTTCCAGTATTCGATCCTGGGATTTGCCTTGACTTTCTCCTTATACTCCTCGATGAAATGCTGGTTCAGGGAGTCACTGTCCCCGTACAGTTTCCTGAGCCCTTTCAGCCGCCGGTGAAGATCCTCCTGGATTTCCGAATAGGCCGGGTCGTTATAGACGTTTTTCATTTCCATGGGATCCTTTTCCAGGTCAATCAACTCCCATTCATCTATATCGTAGTAGAAATGGATCAGTTTGTATTTGTCGGTGGTGATCCCGTAATGACGCATTACATTGTGCTCGGACGGGTGTTCGTAGTAATGATAGTAATGCTCCTGTCTCCAGTCCGCGGGCGTTTCCCCTTTCAGGATGGGCAGCATGCTTTTCCCCTGCATCTCTTCCGGTATTCCCGTTTCTGCAACATCCAGGAAAGTTTCCCCGAAATCCAGGTTCGATACCAGGTCGTTATTCACG
>CAYRLP010000348.1:0-4024 GCA_964424935.1 uncultured Bacteroides sp. | reverse complement strand
CCGACCGAGCGGGCGATCTCCTCCTGGTTCAGGGCCAGTCCCTCCTGCCGGTTGTAGGCAGCAATATCCGTGACCTCCAGTACCGGTTCCGGGGAACGGTCGATGGTGAAAAGCCCCTGATCGAGGCCTTCATAGAGGGATTGAAGCATGGGGTCGTAGGCACTCGTCCTGTCTTTTACCCTGCTGAACTCTTCGATCCTGCGCAGCCCTTCGATACCCATATTCTGGGTAATCTCCACCGCGTTGGTGCTCCAGGGGGTGACCATTTCCTTCCTTGGTCCCACGAACCATCCCTCCACCTGCTCATCCGGCAGACAGGAGGCATTTCCAAATAGCCATTCCAGCTTCTCTTTGGCAACCGGATCGAGCTGGTGATGAACCTCAAGTGCAATGATTCTGTCTGGGGGAACCCGGAAGAAGTAGATCATGAAAGCAGGTGTTTTTGTGGTTGGTGGACATGCATGCACAAAGATAAGGGCTTTGTTTGATTCTCGATCCCGCTTTTTTAACATTGAAGGGAAATGAATATATTTAGCGCAAATCAAACTCCCTGCTTATGATCCAGAAGAACTTCATCAAGTTATACGAAGAGAGCTTTGTCCGGAACTTCGAATTGCCAGCCCTTTCGGATTACACCAGCGATGTCAGCTACACCTATGGTGAGATGGCTGGGCAGATTGCCAGGCTGCATCTTCTTTACGAGTCAGCCGGGGTGAAAAAGGGGGATAAGATCGCCCTGTTCGGCAAGAACTCCTCCAACTGGTGCGTGAGCTTTATGAGTGTGATTACATACGGGGCCGTTTCGGTTCCTGTACTGGCCGATTTCAAGCCGACCGATGCACATACCATCATCAACCATTCCGATGCGATCCTGCTGCTGGTGGATGAACAGACCATGAAAGAGCTATCGGAAAGTGAAATGAAAAACGTTCAGAACATTATTTCACTGGACGATTTCAGAATTCTCTCATCCAAACCATCGGCAGCTTTCAAAAAGGCTCATGAGGGGCTGGATGAGCTTTTTAAAAAACGCTACCCCGACGGGTTCGGCAGGGAGCACATACATTACGCAGAGGTAGATAACCGGGATGTGGTGGAGATCAACTATACATCCGGCACCACGGGATTCAGCAAGGGGGTGGTGCTTTCGGCCAACAGCCTGGCCGGGAATGTGGAGTTTGCCATGCGCGCTATCGAACTGAATTCAGGGGAAAAGATGCTGGCCCTGCTTCCCCTGGCCCACTGTTACGGATGTGCTTTCGATTTCCTGTTCCCCATGGCGGTAGGAGTACACGTAACCATCCTGGGCAAACTGCCAGCCACGCCCGTTATTATCAAGGCATTTTCGGAGATCAGGCCGCATCTGATCCTTTTTGTCCCCATTTTCTTTGAGAAGATCTACAAGAAAAAGATTCTGCCCATTTTGCAGAAGGGATCCGTGAAAGTGCTGACCAGCATTCCCGGTGTGAAGGGACTGATCTACGGGAAAATGCGCAAGTCGCTGATCGAAACCTTCGGGGCCCGGTTCAGGGAGGCGGTTCTGGGAGGGGCCGCCCTGGGGGCCGAAGTGGAGGATTTCCTGACCAGGATCAGGTTCCCGTTCACCATCGGGTATGGAATGACCGAATGCGGGCCCCTGATCTCCTATGAAGGATGGATATCATGGAACTGAAGATTGATTCGGAAGATCCATATTCAGTCCCCGGCGAGATCCTGGTAAAGGGTGAAAACCTGATGGAAGGATACTACAAGAACGAGGAGGCCACCAGAGCCACCATTGATGAGGAAGGCTGGCTCCATACGGGTGACCTGGGTATCACCGACAAGGATGGATTCATTTATATCAAGGGCCGGAGCAAGAGCATGCTGCTGGGACCCTCGGGTCAGAACATCTATCCCGAGGAGATTGAGTCCAAGTTATGCAACCTGCCCTACATCGGTGAGGCGGTGGTGCTGATGAACAGCAACCACCGGCTGGAAGCGCTGGTCTACCCGGATTATGAGCAGGCCAAAGCCGACCAGGTGGAAGGGGAACTGGAGGCCCTTATGGAGGAGAACCGGAAAGAGGTGAACAAGCAGCTGGCCTCCTATGAGACCCTGCTGAAGATCCATATCCACGAAAACGAATTCGAAAAGACTCCCAAGCGGAGCATCAAACGCTTTCTCTATAAACTGGAAGAGTAAAGAAGTTACAGGGACATCCCTTTGTAAACCCTGGATATTCCCGGGGGTACCAGTTGCCCGGAATACCGCAGTCTTCCTCCCCAGGTAGTGGAACTAACATCGGCATCGGCCCTGCCGTCCCTGAATGCGGTCATCCGCACATCATAGCTGCCCAGGGGTGACTGGAGATAGTAGGAAACAGTATAGCTGCCACTCCGTTCATTCCTGGTATACTGGTACTTTGAAATGGTTCCTTCCACGGTGACCCCGCCGACTCCGTTAGCCCCGATATAGGTATTGGAACCCACCTGGATCACCCCGGTAAGGGAATCCGCAGCGATGAAGTTGATGTTGGAGGAGACATGCAGCATATTTCCGCGCTTATCCCGCAGGGTGTTGGCCTCCAGCACAAACTTCTGGTACTGAACCATGGCATCCACGATGGCCGACTGCTGGGCCGCCGCCTCGGCCTGTTGTTCTTTCTTGAGTTCTTTTTCGAGTTTCTTTTGTTCCCTCCTGCTCATCTCCTGGCTGAATGCAGGGAGAGCAAGTAAGACCATAACCAGTATTGCAATTGACTTTCTCATTTCAACGTAATTATTTTGCTAACTTTCAAACTTAAGACAATATTAGATCGCAATTTGTTCCGCAAATTCAGTGCCAATTTAATAGATTTTATATGAAAATCAGAATCTGCTTTTACCTGTTGTTTGTGTTGCTTTTTCCCGGGTTGGCACAGGCACAGGAGGATACTGTGCCGGACCTGAAGAACGCCATTAAAATGAATACCATGGCGCTCATTTTAAACAATGGATCTTTCATTTATGAAAGAAAACTGAAGGGGCACTGGAGCGTTCAGGCAGGAGCAGGGTACAGATGGGGAGGAGGAGTCCCCAAGGTTCTGGGCCTGGGCGACCTGATCCTTTCCAGTGAAACAAAGGGAATCAAGGGATATTCTTTTACTCCGGAGGCCAGATACTACTTCCGGAATTGTGAATGCCATGCCTCCATGGCAGGACTGTATCTGGGCCTATACACCCGGTATACAAGGTTGTTCGGGGATCTGGCTTTTCACTACTGGACAGGAAGTGAATACATTGACGTGCTTTCGGCTTCCAGTTACAGGGAACTCGGATTGGGATTTCAGCTGGGTTACCAGCTCATCATTAGAAAACGCTTTTTGTTGGATTTCATGTTCGCCGGTCCTCGCCTCTCTACCAACAAAGTCAGATGTACCATAGACTCGGATCATATGGATGAACTGGTTCCTGCCATTGAGGAGGAGATCAACAAGCGGCTCGAATTGCTGGGACAGGATCCCATTTCGATTAATCCGCCGGATGGCAATACTGTAGAGGCCAGGTTCGGTTTCAAGAATTTCCGCTACGGCATCAGTATCGGGTATCTTTTTTAAACGGAGCTTCTAGCGCTGAATTATGATTCAAGCAGGGATCGGTAAAGGTCCTCATTCTCGGGGTCGAACACCACGAAGGTCACTTCCAGGGAAGGCTGTTTCGTTTCCAGAAAGCGTATGACCGTTGAGGTGGCAATCTTTGCTGCCAGCGCTTTGGGAAAACCATACACACCAGTGGAGATGTTAGGAAAGGCGATGGAACTGAGCTTATGCTGCACGGCCAGCTCAAGGCTGCGGGTATAGCAGCTTTCCAGCAGCTCTTCCTCCTGCTGGTTTCCACCCCTCCAGACAGGTCCCACGGTATGGATCACATAGGCTGCGGGCAGCATGAAACCGGGTGTAATCTTTGCTTCACCGGTTTCACATCCCCGGAGGGCACGGCAGGCTTCCAGCAGCTGGGGCCCGGCTGCCCGGTGAATGGCCCCGTCCACTCCGCCTCCCCCCAGT
>CAYRLP010000347.1:0-4031 GCA_964424935.1 uncultured Bacteroides sp. | reverse complement strand
GCTCTCGGGTGTTGCCAGGGAGAACCTGAAGGTCTTCATGAAATCCTCATCTGTATTATAGACAAAGAACATGGCCGCCTCTTCCACGGGCCTTCCCTTGATGGCAAAGGTGCTGTTGTTGTTGGTGGTACCCAGGTAGGCGGTGGAGTTGGTCGCCGACAGGATCGCCGACTGGCTGGTCAGTTCGTCCTTGAAGGTCCGGAGCTGGTCCCCCAGGGGATGGAGTCGGTCCAGGACGACCAGCTGTTCCTTGTCAAAGCCCAGTTCCTTGTTGGTCATGTACCTAAACTGCCAGTAAATGACCAGGGTGCCCACGATGATCACGATGGAGATGGAAAACTGGATGATGACCAGGGCGTTCCGGAGTACGGTGGTCCCGTTCTTGGCCTGGGCATTCCCTTTCAGTGCGAATATGGGTTTGAAGGACGACAGCACGAAGGAAGGGTAGCTGCCGCTCAGCAGTCCCACCAGCACTGCAAGCAGAATGAAAGAGGGGATCATGTACCAGCGGAAGATATCTCCTAGCTCCAGGTTCAGTCCCACCAGCCGGTTAAAAGGCTGCAGCAGCAGCGCCACAAGCAGGATCGCGATCACCAGGGAAACCAGGCTCAGGAAGACGCTCTCGAAAAGGAACTGTCTGATCAGATGCTTCTTCTCCGATCCGACCACCTTGCGCAGACTGACCTCCTTGGCCCTGCTCAGCGACCGGGCGGTACTCAGGTTCATGAAATTGATGGAAGCAATGACCAGAACGAAAAAAGCGATCACACCGAAAATGACCAGGTAGGTGCGGTTCCCGAGGGGCCGGTAGCCTGTCTCGTTGGGTACATCCAGCTCCTGATCCAGGTGAATATCCAGCAGCGGCTGGGTCATGATGCCGTATTTGTTACCTGCTTCTTCAAACTCCTCGGGTGAAATCCCCATGATCTGCTTCAACTGGGGCCTGATATTCTCTATCACCGATGCCCGGATCTTTTCATTCAACTGATTCTGATCGGTCCCGGGCCTGACCAGGATATAGGTCATCATCCAGTTGCTGAACCAGAAGGTGCTTTTGCCCCGTTCATCCGAATGATAGGAAATGATAAAGTCGTAAACAAAATGCGAAGTCCTCGGTGCATCCTCCACCACTCCCGTCACCGTGAACAGGTTGGACTCATTGTCCATGGCAATGGACTTTCCTACGGGATCCCCGTCCGGGAAGTATTGCGCCGCCTTGGACTCGCTGAGGAGGATGGACATGGGCTCATCCAGGCAGGTGGACGGATCCCCTTCCAGCAGCTTGATAGAGAAGATTTCAAAAAACGAGGAATCGGCCAGCATGATCCTGTTTTCAAGGAATTTGTTGTCCGGGTTCACCCAGGTAAGCTGGTTATTGCGAAAATCGAAGCGGCAGAAATTTTCGATCTCCGGAACCTCCTCATACAGGGTGGGGCCGTAAATCGGGGCATTCCAGGCACCCTTAATCTCTTCGCCGGCGATCTTCCCTTCCAGGTAGAGCCTGTAGATATCTGCCGAACGCGTGTTAAAGCGGTCGTAACTGGTTTCACTGATGATATAAAGGATAATGAAAATGGCGCTGGCCAGACCAATGGCCAGACCTGCAATGTTGATGGCATTAAATGCCTTGTTCTTGCCGATACTCCTCAGGGTAACCCTGATAAAATTCTTCCACATACCTATCAGATTTGTTTAGTCTTTCCAGAAACTGTGCCACAGGTTCTAATCTGGTGATTCATTGTATATTGTATGAAATCCGGCTTCCCGGAGTTAGTCCGTTTCCGGACAGGGCTGTACGAAACCGTACATTGGATTTTTACATTCCTTTCATCTATCTTGTATCTTGTGATATCCTTTGGACGAACAACCATTTAAAATGTTACTATGAAACCACACACCGTTACCAGACGCGATTTTGTCAGATTATCCGCAGCTGCGGCAGCCGGATTGACCATACTCCCGGGATACCGCTTCGGACTGGACCAGCTCCCCGCTCCCATGAAGCGCAGTTTTGGAAAGATCCCCTTCGAGGTAACCACCCTGGGACTCGGGGGACAGGCTTCGCTGCAGTGGACCCCGGCGGATGTGGATCCGGTGACCATTATTCTGAAGGCCTTTGATACGGGAATCAACTACTTTGACACATCCAACCTGTATGACGGCAGTCAGCTTAATTTCGGAAAAGCGTTCCGGAAGCTAAATCTGATTCCCGGGGAGGCCGGATACGACCGGAAACTTCGGGAGTCCATCTTCCTGACCACCAAAACCCACCAGAGGTGGGGAAAACCGGGCTTTCCGGAAATGGAGAACGTAAACAACTGGTCCAATGGTGATCCCATGGGAGGAGCCGTGAAGGACCTGAAAAGGTCCCTTTCCCAGCTCTTCGGGGACGGGCAGGGGAACTACCCGGAAGGGGCCTATGTGAACATGGTACTTACCCACAACCTCAATTTTGTGGAGGAAGTGGATGTGATGTACCGGGGATTGGAAACGCCGCTGAATAAGGAGGAGAACTTCGGCGTCCTGGTAACCCTGCGGGACTTCCGGGACGGAACCAACCATACCGGACTGAACCCCGGACGTGAAAAACTGATCAGGCATATCGGGTTCTCGGGTCATATCTCGTCCCCGGCCATGATGGAGATGATACGGAGGGACCACTATGAGATCCTGGATGCCATGCTGGTGGCCATCAACGCCAATGACAAGCGCTACCTGAACCACCAGCACAATGTGATCCCGGTGGCCCAGGCCAAAAACATGGGGATCATTGCCATGAAGGTGTTTGCCGACGGAGCCATGTATTCCAAGTATGCCGACTGGACCAGGGATTCGGACGGGGTTGTTCGCACGGTGGGAACCCGGGAGCTGCCCAGCAGGCCTCTGATTGAGTACGCCCTCACCACTCCCGGTATCCATACGGCCATTATCGGGATCGGACAGATTTCAGACGATCTCCTGAAATGCCAGCTGATCCAGAATTACTATGCGGCCCAGATTGCCCCCAATGGTTTAAGCCAGGAGGAGCGGGAACGGATCGAAAAGCAAGCCCGGGTCGCCAAGGAGGGAAACACCAACTATTTTCAGCTGGCCCGCAGGGGACTGACCCCTCCCCAGGACCTGAAAGTCAGGGTCGACCAGAGAGTGGAAATCACCTGGAACAGCGCGCTTGCAGACAATGAACCACTCTCCCATTACGAGGTATACAACGACGGAGACCTGGTAGGTACGGTGCTGCATATCCCGCAGACCACGCTGGAACCTTTCCATTACAGGGGAAGTCTGAAACAGGGTCCGTACAGGGTGGTGACCGTCGACCGGGCTGGCAACCGGGCAGAGAGTGAAGTGTTGGAGGTCTGAGGATCAGTTCTTCTTGAATCCTTTCCGCTCCATCTTGCCCCATTTGTTAATGTGCAGCAATTTATCGATGTTCCCTTTCACGTTCATGAGCATGACCATGGGGTGGTAAAAGAGCGGTTCCAGGAATGCCGTGCCCACGAGGCGGAGCACATCTCTTCGCTTCTCATATTTGTGGAAAGTGATCTCCTCGAAAAGGACGGCCCAGATGGAAAGAGAGACCGCGAAAAAATAGACGAACCCGAACAGCAGAAGAAAGAAGGGCCAGTTCAGCCGGCCGGTTATCGCCAGGAAGGTAAACCAGAGTATCCCCAGGAATTCGATGATGGGGGCCAGGTACTCAAAAAACAGCCAGTAGGGATAGCCCAGCAATCCTAGTTTCCCGTATTTCGCATTGAAGAAGAGTCCCCTGTGCGTGATCAGGGTCTCCAGCGTTCCCCGGGTCCACCGGCTCCGCTGCCGGGCCAGCACCCGGAAGCTGGAGGGCACTTCTGTCCAGCACAGGGGGTCGGGAATATAGACCACATCATAGTCCATGCCGTGGTCGGCCATATACCGCCTGATCCGCACCACCAGTTCCATATCCTCTCCCACCGTTTTGGTGCTGTATCCACCCGCACAGATGACAACCTCACGCTCAAACATCCCCACGGCCCCTGAAATAAGGATCAAAC
>CAYRLP010000346.1:0-4036 GCA_964424935.1 uncultured Bacteroides sp. | reverse complement strand
GGCGTGGGTAAGTGTTCGCAGAAGGCCAATATCCTCTCCTTTCACAGGTTGTTCCAGTAACTCAATATTCGCCTTTCGGACCCCTTTGATGAAGTCCAGGGAGTCCTGGAGCGAATAGCCCTGATTGGCGTCGAAACGGATGCGGATCTTCTTTCCAACCACCTCCCGGACGCGGTTAATTCTTTCAATATCTTCCTCCACATCCAGTCCGCCTTTGATTTTCAGGATTTTAAATCCCTGTTTCTTGTAAAGGATTGCAGAGGAGAGTGTAGATTCAAGAGATTGGATCCCAATCGTAATACTGGTTGGAATGCGCTTCCGGAATCCTCCCAGCAATTTGAAGAGGGGAACCCCGGCCTTCTGGGCGATTATATCGTGAAGTGCCATGTCGACCAGGCACCTAACCGCAGGTTGATCGGGCACATTCTGTTTGAGATCTTCCATTATCTGGATGTATTCAAACACCTCCCTGCCCCTCAGGTAAGGTTCAATGATCCGCTCCATGGTCTGAAGAACCCCGGTTGCGGACTCACCGGTTACATGTATATCCGGTGCTGCAAATCCCCAGCCGGACGTACCCTGATCTGTTTCCAGGTGTGTAAAAACACTCTCACAACTGTCAAATGTTTCGTACGCCACCGTGTAGGGCTCCCTCAGTTTCAGAGTTCGAAAAAAGCAGGTCACATTCGTAATCTTCATCTCCGGCTAATATTTTCGTTGATACAGATCCTCCAGCTTGCTTCTCTTCACCTCCTCGACGAATTTTACAAGGTGGGCAATCATCACTTCCCACAATTTCCTGCCTTTTTCACTGCTGGCTTTTCCCGGATCTCCCATTACACCGGATTTTGAGAGGATCTGGGTCCGGACATACCATGCCACTCCGCGCTCGGATGTGAAATCAAGGTAGGAACTGCCGAAATTCAGGATCTCATCCACCACTTCATCCGTTCTGACCACTTCAGGACGTATGGCCATGGTGGTACTGGTTTCCAGTTCACCTGCATGGATATCATTGGGGGTGTCAATGATATCAAACAGATCGGTGTCGCTGGTTTCACCCGATTCCACACACACAAAAATACCGCTGTCCCGATTGATCGTCTGGGCAGCATAAAGCAGGGTAGGGGCGTTATCGCCATGTGCGTTGAGTATGATCAACTTCTTTATGCCATTCTTTGAAAGGCTCATGCCAATATCATAGACCAGCTGAGCCAGACTGTGGTTTGTAATGCTGATGGTCCCTTTGAAATCCTGGTGATGATAGGCAACACCGTATGGTAAGGCGGGTAAAACAAAAGGTTTTGGATTGCTGCAGGCTTCAGCCACTTTTCTGGCCAGATACATACTGTGATAATAATCTACATCCAGCGGCAGGTGCGGCCCATGCTGTTCGATGGAACCGCATGGCAAAATGGCCGTATCCACTTCCTCCAGTCTCCCTTCAATCTCTTTCCAGGTATATTTCTCCCACTCAAAACCAGAATCAAATTCTGTATGCTTATCCGCGACTTCCGAAATGGCAAATGGGTACACGGGTGACTTCTCCAGTTCATTCAGGATATCCATATCGACCCATTTCCTTTTCTCTTTTCGGACAGCTCCGCCCGTATATTCCATGAGGATGGGTATCAGTTCCCGGTAGAGTTCAAGTGGAATGTCATTCAGAGCGCTCCGTTTGCTGTCAAACCTCATTTCTAAGATCTCAGGGTGTTCCCTGGCAGAGGAGGCATTTGCGGCTCCTGCCGGGATTAAATTCTTCTGCAGCATCATGAAATAGAGTTGCTGCGCATCGCTCCCGATCTGTTTAACTCCTGATGATCCCGTTTTTGACAAGGCGTCTGAGATCTGCTGGCTGGTATATCCACATTTCTCAGCCGATTCATCCAGTACGGTAAGCATGGAGACAATTCTCCTGCATTTCTCACATTTACCACAAGGATAGGCACGGTTCTCCCGGATACTGGCCGCATGACAGGAAACCTGCTGTGCATGCAGTTCCGGATAGCGTTTGGTCAGGATCTTCATGATAAGAAGTTCTGAAAGGCTCCTGAGCAGGGAAAACTGAAATACATTCCAACCTTTCTTCGTGTAATAGCGTGTCAGACCCGTGTCAAAATATTTGCTCTGATCATACAGCGCCTGATAGTGGGGAATTCCTTCAAAGCTTTCTCTCATGGAGGTGTCATACTCATTGCCGATGACGATATTACCGGCTCCCGTCTTTTTCACGATGGGCAACGCTCCGAGAATAAAAACCGCCACGGTCCATAAACGCACCGGATAGATATCGGAACGGATGTGGGTGAAGTCTTTCTTGATACAGGGCATTTGCTTCAGCATCCAGTTGAAGATCCGGTCACTGTTGCACCAGACCCGCTGACAGTCCGGATCGGTTCTTTCCATGTATTTATATGCATTGGTGGCTGTGAACCAATGTCTTCCCGATTCATTGATATAAACAGGGATCACCTGCTTTTTGATTTCTTTGAGCAAGCCGTAGCTGAGCAGGCTATCCTTCCCTCCGCTGCTGAGTATGATGTACCTGTTCCGGTCCACATTCCGATGGGTCCAGGACAGCCTCAGATCGGGGTATCTGCTGTTTTCAAAACGGATCCGGGAAGCGGTGTACCGTTTCCGCTTCTCCGGTACCATTTTTTGAAAAGGTGGGGTCAGGAACTCATTGGGCATCAAAAACTTATTCACATAGATCTCCCTGGAGGTATTCTCCATCATGTCCAGGATGAACCGCTTGTCGGTATCTTCGTAAAGCCCATCGAAGATTATTTCCCGGCAAAATAATCCGTAGTTGAGTGCAACCTGGGCCAGCATGACGGATGCCAGATTGACCGATTCGGCATTTTTCTGAAACACTGCTTCAGAGTAGGAGTAGATAAGCTCATTGGTAAGGATTTCCCCCTTTTGCAGCGTCAGGGTATATGTAGCCTTCACTTTTTTTTCTTCCACCACGATATCGCCGATCCTCAGAGACTGAAAGAACTGCAGCGAATCAATACTTTGACTATTCATGTTTGATATAGGGTTGAAATCTCTTTACAAGTTCATCCGCACCGGATTCAAGTACATCATAGGCAGGAATCCCGGTCTCATTCTGAATCTTCAGACACTCATCGGGAATTTCTGAAGGATTCATATGTTCATGGTTCAGGGTAATGGCCGACACTTTCTTTCCTGATATAAGTTCTATGGCCAGTATCTGATGATTCAGGGGGTGGATCGGGTATCCGGGGAATCCATCATATTCCTTTCTACGAGGTGCATGCTGCAGGATCACCAAATTTGGTCTTCCTGCAGCCAGCAATTCGAATCCACCCGGATAGGCCGGATTCAGCAGGCTTCCCTGTCCTTCCAGGACCAGTACATCCGGAGTCTCCTGTGTCCAGGCTTCGTAGATGGCATGTTCAATCTCTCCGGAAACAAAATCGTTCACCAGTGAATCAAGGATGATCGAATACCTGGCTCCCTGTAACCAGGCGGTTTGCCCGGTTCCGATCAATTCCGCTTTATATCCATTGTTTCTCAGGGCATGGACCAGTTTCCAGGCCGTGGTCCTTTTCCCCACTGCGGAATCTGTTCCAAGCAGGGCGATCTTCAGACAATTTACCTGTTCTATCCTGCCACTAAAGAAATGCAGATTCTTACTTTCGGGAGGTTTACGAATATCAACAACCTTGCATTCATGTTTAGCGGCCAGTTCCATTAATTCCGGATTGTCCGATATATAGTCGTGTAAACCACTGTAAACATCCAGTGAGGCTTTTAATGCGTTTCGAACCGCGCCAATTGCTGATTCAGGCAATCTGCCGCCATCCGGAGCCAGACCCATGATGAAGCTATTCACCAGGATTCCCCTGGAGGAGGCAAACCGGAATCCTTCATCAAGGTTTCCCAGAACGGGAATGCCGTTGGGAACTGCGTCCAGTAAAACCCCGGAGTCCGCACCTTTATGCCTGGAGTCAATCACGGCTACAATCTGAAATCTTTCCGTAAAACGAACCAGACCGTGGGCTGTCTT
>CAYRLP010000345.1:0-4039 GCA_964424935.1 uncultured Bacteroides sp. | reverse complement strand
GTGGAGGGGGCCAATAAGATCAGGGCTGTGGAGAAGAAACTGGAGGGAACCGAAGGAGAGGAACGGTCCAAGCTGAAGGAAAAGCTGAAGGACCTGGACAAGGAATACCGGGGCTCTACCATGGAGATGGCAGATGAGTTACAGCTGATCACAGGTCTTGAAACCAGGGTGACCATCCTGGGTCACCTGCAGCGTGGAGGAACGCCTTCGGCGCTGGACCGGATGCTGGCCACCCGTCTGGGGACCTCCGCCATTGATTACATCCGGGATGAGCAGTTCGGGATCATGGTGGCAGTGGACGGCGAGGATACTAAAGCGGTTCCCATGGAAGAAGTGGCAGGGAAGATCAATTATGTTCCTCCGGACCATCCATGGGTAATCGCTGCACGGAACCTGGCGACCAGTTTCGGGGACTGAACTTAATCCAGCTGTTTCACCCGGTCGATCAGTGTGATATACTCTTCCCTGAATCCGAAGGGGTCATAGGATCGGGCATTGCTGGCCCATTCCTTTACCTGGTCATAGCTTACATCTCCGCAGTATTCAGAGTTTTTTAGGAGCATTCCAAATCCGGCCAGAGAAGCAGCGAAACGCATGTTCTCGGAGCTTAGGGCGAATTGGCTCCTGTCGTTATTCAGGCTGTGCACAAGCAGCCTGCTCTGATCCTGTCCGGGTATCTTATACCTGAACTCCAGGTCCCCGAAGCTGCCCGATCCTCTGCCCTTGGGAACCACCTGGTAAAGTGCTGTGATGGTCTGTGATGCCCCAATTTCCCCGGCGTCCACCGAGTCGTTCTCGAATTCTGTATCCTCAAGGGCCCTGTTTTCATATCCGATGAGCCGGTAGGAATCCACAAAGGTAGGATCGAATGTGACCTGGATCTTGGCATCTTTGGCCACAGTAAAGAACTTGTCATATTCCTGTACAAACACCTTATAGATCTGGTCCCCGTTGTCGATATATTCGTAAGTGCCGTCGCCTTTGTTAGCCACCTGTTCCATCATGGCTTCGTTCAGGTTGCCGTGCCCTACACCGCATATGGTCAGAAAGACCCCCAGTTCACGAAAATCCTGCACCATTTTAATAAGTGCTTCGGTGGATGAGACCCCTACGTTAAAGTCCCCATCGGTTCCCAGCACAATCCGGTTATTGCCACCTTCAATATAACTATCCGTGGCAATCTCATAGGCCATCTCAAGGGCTGCACCTCCTGCCGTGCTTCCTCCGGCTGTAAGTTTATCAATCGCCTTCTTGATCTGGTCGGTTTCAGAACCGCTTACCGACTCCAGGGCCACGCTTACACTTCCTGAGTAGGTCACAATGGCTACCCTGTCATTTTCTGTCAGCTGTTCGGCCAGTCTCTTAAACCCCGATTTAAGCACCCCGATCTTATCTTCCCCGGCCATGGAGCCTGATACATCGATAAGGAAAACAAAATTGGCAGGGGGACGGTCACCGTTCAGCTCCTTGCCTTTAATTCCGATCCGCAGGAGGTAATGCTCCGTGTTCCATGGACATACTGCTGTTTCACTGTTAATGGATACCTGCTCTGAGGTTGGATCGGGATAGTCGTAGTTGAAGTAATTGATGAATTCCTCCACCCTGACTGCCTCCGGGGGTATCATGTAGCCGTCACTCTCATACCCTCTCATGTTGGCATAAGAAGCACCATCGGCATCAATGCCAAAAGTTGAAACCGGTTGTTCGCTTGCATTGACAAAGGGATTTTCACCAAAATCGGTGTACTGGTCACCCTCGCCTCCCATATAGCCCTTGTTACTTAAACCATAGAGGCCGTCGTATTGTGAGCTGAGCCCTGCTTCCATCTCTAAATCAGGCTCGGAGCATGAGAAAGCTGAAAGAGCCAGGATCGTCATGAGGATCCATAGATTTTTCATGTTGGGAGTTTTAAGATTAGTACTGCTCCCAGGATGCACCCGATGGACGATGGGTTGCGTCTGTCGGTTCTGAAAAGTGATACTTATTCCTCCGGCCTGTAACTGGGATGCCTGGGACCCTGTCCAAGATAGGGGACCTCGTCGAATTCATTCCCGCCCCCGGTGGCCCTGGGATCCCCCGTGATCCGTAGCTGATCCATCAGCAGCTCCGAAAGTTCCTGGCGTACCTCTTCGTAAGCAGGATTACCGGCCAGGTTGTTCAGTTGCGCGGGATCCTTCCTGCAATCATACAGTTCCTCCCCGGGGCGTTTCCCGAACGCCAGCTGGTAAAGGAACTGGTGGTGAGGATCTTTATCTTTGTTCTCCACCAAGTATGTTTTGGTGGGACCATTGTCACAATCTCCCAGCCAGCAGTAGGGAATGGCTGCTTCCAGGTAGTTGGGGGTTCCGGCCGGCCAGCGGTCCGGTTTGAAGTTCCGGATATACAGGTAGTCATGGGTCCGGATGGCCCGTACCGGGTAGCCTCCCATATGTTCTTCCTGGGCGGGCACATGTCTCTCTTTCCCATGCAATACGAAGTCGCGGTTTGCGCCGTCCACCCGGCCCTCCTGTTCACTTTCCATCAGATTCACGAAGCTGTGGCCGGTCATCACCCCGGGGATCTCCACACCGGCCAGTTCCAGGAAGGTGGGAGCCAGGTCGGTGGTGCTGATAAAATCATCCAGGACCCGCCCTGGCTTGCGAATGCCCGCACCCCAGCGCACGGCTAGTGGAATCCTGGCACCCGAATCGTAGTTATTGGCTTTGCAGCGGGGGAAGGGCATGCCATGATCACCGGTCATTACCACGACGGTGTTTTCCAGCTCCCCGTACTCTTCCAGGATTTTCAGGACCTGTCCTACCAGGGTGTCAAAGCGTTGTACCTCGTAATAGTAGTCAGCCACGTCGCTTCTGACGATTTCATTATCCGGAAAACAGGCAAACAGCCGGATCTGCTCCAGGTCCATGCCGCTGCGAGCGCCACTCCCCGGATCATAGGGCCTGTGGGGGTCCGAAGTGCCCAGAAAGAAACAGAAGGGCTGATCTTCCTTCCGCTCTGCCATAAAACCGGCAAAGCCGACCTCGGTGTAGTCAGGACCTGCCGGATGACGTTCCCAGTTGCTGATATCACCGGGTCCCCAGCTTTTGCGGAAATGACCTATTTTATAACCGGCATCTTCCAGCAGCAGGGGGTATACCGGGGTGGACGGATCCAGGGTGCTCCACAGATCGGCGCCCGGCCCCAGTCTCCAATGGTACTGACCGGTGAGAATGGCATTCCTGGAGGGTGTGCAGGAAGGCGAGGAGATATAGGCCTGGTTAAAAAGGATCCCCTCGCGGGCGATCCGGTCGAAGACCGGTGTCCGGACCACCGGGTCCCCGTAAATTCCTGCATGGGGCCATCCCCAGTCATCGGCGATGGCAAATACAAAATTAGGGGGACGTTGCGGCTCTTTCTGACATCCGGCCAGAAACAGAGCCAGCGCCCCCAGGTACAGGATGAACCTGTGTTTAAGCTGGCAGACTATTTTCATGCCCTGAAAATAGTCAAACTTTCTATGGATTCAAACGGTCAAGTTCGGTCCGGGTCAGATCTTCTCCCCAGACGGGCCAGAACGGATCATCTGTTTCAAATGCCTCGTATTTCTCCACGGCTGTCTGGAGGATAGGTTTGGCGGCCTCCGGACCTCCTCCTATGAATTCGGGCATGTTGAGTGTCATGATTCCATCTATGTACCAGGCTCTCGGGTTCTCAGGATTGAGTGACTTGGACTGTGCAATGGCGTCCAGGGCATCCTGGTAATAGACCGGGCCCAGGGTTTCAGGATCCGCGCTCATTAAACCGATATAGTACAGCGCTTCAAGAACACGGACTTCCGATTCTTCCGGAGCAAGTTCCAGGGCCCTGTCCATCGATTTTTTAGCACGGTCCAGCATGGCATTCTTCGTATCCGAATCTGTTTCCGCAAAACTGGTTACAGAAACAATCCTTGCGGCATGGTAAGCGGGAAGCCACTGATCCGGATAGGCTGTGGCAATTGCTTCGAAGGTGGCGGCAACTTCCAGTTCACCACCGTTGGTGGCTGAATGCATTGCTTCCA
>CAYRLP010000344.1:0-4044 GCA_964424935.1 uncultured Bacteroides sp. | reverse complement strand
GTGGATACACTGGCCAATATGCTTAAGATAAACAGTAATATGGTGAACCGGTCCCTTCTTTCATATATGAACCAGGACAAGGCCATTGCAGCACGTACGCTCCACACCGAAATGTCTTTTGATGACCTGAATAAAAAATTGCTGAAGAAAAACATCAAGGCAGCCGGATTGCCCAAGAAGAGCCAGGCCGTATTGAATAACCTCGTGGATCTGAGAGCCATGATCAACTCCATCGAGCGCATCGGCGATCATGCCACCAATATAGCCGAAGCATCCATCTATGCGATTTCAGGATCCAACATCAGGCATGCGGATCCTCACAATGAATAACAGGTATATTATGGATAAAGCATACAGGATACTGGTTGTAGACGATGAAGAGGATCTGTGCGAAATCCTCCAGTTCAACCTGGAAGGGGAGGGCTTTGAAACGGAAGTGGCCTATTCGGCAGAGGAGGCCCTGAAGAAAGATCTGGGATCCTTTCACCTGATCCTGCTTGATGTGATGATGGGCGAAATGTCCGGTTTCAAACTGGCCAAGATGCTGCGCAGGGAGCGGGAACTGGCCACCCCCATCATCTTTATCACTGCAAAAACCAGTGAGGATGAATTACTTACGGGTTTCAATCTGGGTGCTGACGACTACATCACGAAACCTTTCTCAGTTAAGGAGGTCCTTGCGAGGGTCAAAGCGGTAGTGAAAAGGAGCTCCCAGGAGAGTCAGCCCGAGCCCGCAAAGCTATACTCTGATGAACTTGTGGTGAACCTGAAAAAGAGAAAGGTGAAGGTCGGTAAAAAGGAAATCGACCTGACCCGGAAAGAATTTGAAATACTGGCCCTGCTGCTGGGATCAGAAGGAACCGTCTTCTCGCGTGAGGATATCCTGGATAAGGTGTGGGAGGAGCATATAATCGTAAACAAGAGAACCATTGACGTACATGTCACGCGCCTGCGCAAAAAGCTGGGAGAATACGGGAAATACATCCGTTACAAACAGGGGTATGGCTACGCTTTTGAAAAAAGTTAACATGATGAGCTTCAGACAAAGATTATTTATATCATTCACCGCCATTTTTACGGGTTTCACGCTGCTCGTCCTTGTATTCCAGTACGACCGTGAAAAAAATTACAGGATCGCCCAGCTGGAAAATACGCTGGATAATATCACCGAGGTTGCCCATAAATACATGGAAATCAATTCAATAGTGCAATCGGGAAACTTCACCCTGATGGATTCCCTGATGCTGATAATCCCGGCGCAGCACATCAGGCTCACTGTGATTGATCCCCGGGGCGTGGTCTTGTATGACAGCGAGGTGACAAAATATGAAGAGATGGAGAACCACCTGGAGAGGCCGGAGGTCAGGCAATCCGTGGTGGACGGATCAGGATCCAATATCAGGGAATCGGCCACCACGGGGCGCAGCTACTACTATTATGCGAAGTTCTACCCGGATTACTTTGTCCGGACGGCTACCCTCTATGATCTCACCGTGAAGGATTTCCTGCATGTGGAGAAACTCTTCCTTTTTTACCTGCTCCTGCTGTTCCTGTTGACCGCCATCGTCCTGTTCTATATAACCAGACGGTTTTCGCAGACGATCAATAAACTGAAGGATTTTGCCATCCGGCTGCGGACCGGTGAGGAGATCGATGACTCGGTCCGGTTCCCCGGCGATGAACTGGGTACCATCAGCAGCCAGATCACTTCCCTCTACAGGGACTTCAACGAGGCACAGAAAGATCTGGTCATAGAGAAGAACAAGCTTTACAGTCACCTGAGCGCACTGAAAGAGGGCATCGCTTTCTTCTCACCCCGGAAGGAAAAGGTGCTGACCAACAACCATTTTATTCAGAACCTGAACCTGCTCTCCGAAAAGTCCACCATTTCGGCCGAGAAGATCTTCGAGGTACCTGAACTGGAGCCCGTCGTAAAGTTTATCGACAGGCAGCTGGAGGATGATGAGGCATTTCTGCATGAGGAGCTGCCCCAGAAGGAACTGGATCTTCAGAAAGGCAACCGGTTTTTCAATGTGAAATGCGCGTTCTTCCAGGATAAGAGTTTCGAGATCGTGATAACCGATGCCACCAGGCTCGAGAAGCGGAGAATCCTGAAACAGCAGATGACCTCCAACATTGCCCATGAACTGAAAACCCCTGTGGCCACGGTGATGGGGTACCTGGAAACACTGGAGCATAACAGCCTCACGGCAGAAAAACAGAAACAATTTATCGAGAAAGCCCATGCACAGGCCCGCCGCCTCTCTGACCTGATAGAGGATCTCTCCACCCTCAATAAGATTGAGGAAGCGGGGAGCAATTACGATTTCAAACCGGTGCGTGTGTCCAAAGTGGTCACCGAGGTGCAGGAGCAGCTCAAACTGAAACTGGATGAGCACCGGATCAAGGTACATGTGGATATACCCGAGAAACTGGAAGTTGAAGCCAACCGGTCCCTGCTTTTCTCCATTTTCTATAACCTGTTCGACAATACCATCAAATACGGAGGTGACAACGTGGAGATCTTTCTTTCCAACTACCTGAAAGACAAGAAGAACTATTATTTCTCATTCGCCAATACCGGCATCGAGATTGAGGGAAAGCACTTTACCCGTATATTCGAACGCTTCTACCGCATCGACGACGGACGTTCCAGGAAGACCGGCGGCACGGGGCTGGGGCTGGCCATCGTGAAAAACGCCATCCTGCTGCATCACGGAGAAATATCCGCCAGGCACTACAAAGGGGGCGGCGTGGAGTTCCTCTTCTCGCTGGGCAGATAAAAGGGCCGGAACCCACCAGATGCAAACCCGAGGTCCCGGCCCAGTCGACCACTGTACTACTAAAATTTTCCGAATTTAAAGGTCATCCCCGCACTCCAGCCCCTCAGCGCATCGGTGGCGGCATTTTCCATGATGATGTCCGTGGTGTAGCGGTAGCTTCCGAATATCGCCAGCCGGAAGAAGCGGACCAGGTTGATTTCCAGCTCGACCCCCGCTTCGGCCACAAAGAAGGCGGTTGCATCCTCCACGTAGCCGTCCCAGTACTCATAGGGATCGTACCAGTCGGAGCTGTAGGAGGTGGAGGCCACACCCCCGGCCCCGATCAGGATGGGAACGGTGACGTGGACCGGGTACCATCCCATAATGATCGGTTCAATGATCAGTCCCCCGTACCCTCCGGCCAGGGAGTAGTTAAGCTCGTCCAGCGGATTGTAGATGGGATCGTTCACAAACCCGTATCCGGCCAATCCGAGCCCGAGCCCATGGCCGATAACCCATTCTCCGCGTCCCCCCATCAGGATCGCATCCTGGTCATTAATCTGCGTATACCCGATGGAAAAGGCCCCGTATCCCCCGTTTCCGGCGCGGGAGTCAAAAAGCGTCTGCACCTGTTCCGGATTTTGTCTCTGCTGCTGTACCATTCCCTCTTCGTCGGGATCCTGGGCCATCAGAGCCGGCAGTATCCCTGCCAGCAGTACAATCATTGTAAAAATCTGTTTCATGGTTATTTTCTTTTGGATATAGTCTGTCAAAATTTTAAAACATATAGCGGATATGGAGGCCGAAGTCCCAGAGGTTGATCCCGAAGACCTGTTTCAGGGAGATCTCCATATAGGGCTGAAAACTGACTCCAAAGCTCATGGGCAGTTCCACCAGCCTATAATCGATCCCCACATAGCCGTCCATCCCGATCACAGGAGTAAAAATCTCCCTGCCGAAATAGACCTCCCGGAAGAAGATCCGGTAGCTGTCCGTGAAGTAAAACCCGGCATGGGCCCCGAATCCATAAAGGAATTCCCAGTTCCCGACCCGGTCCATGCCCATCTCATGGTGCTTCTGGCGGATCACGGTGAAGATGGCACCCATGTCACGGTAGTTAAATTGTCCCTCGTAGCTCAGGTCCTCCTCCAGGTTCACCCGGAAGGTGAATCCCGACGAGTACCCGCCCCGGATCCCCACCTCCTTGGTATAAAACTGGGAAAAGGCTGCAGGGGTCAGGCCGAGGAGAAATATGATGATGTAGAATTGTCTCATAGGATAC
>CAYRLP010000343.1:0-4072 GCA_964424935.1 uncultured Bacteroides sp. | reverse complement strand
GAGCGGGAAACGAGGCTCGAACTCGCGACCCCAACCTTGGAAGGGTTGTGCTCTACCAACTGAGCTATTCCCGCAAGCTGACTCCTTGGAGTAACAAAGTGGGGAGAGAAGGATTCGAACCTCCGAAGTCGTGCGACAGTAGATTTACAGTCTACCCCAGTTGGCCACTTTGGTATCTCCCCTATATCAGTCTGTGAATGTACGCTTTAAAGGTTCAGAGCCGATGGAGGGATTCGAACCCACGACCTGCTGATTACAAATCAGCTGCTCTGACCAACTGAGCTACATCGGCAATCAAAGAACATCAACGATTTATACCCTCCAAAATCGGTTCGCAAATGTATGAATATTTTGATTATAACACAAAAAATTATCTTTCTTTTTTAAGGGGTAAAAAAAAAGCTGCCGAAGCAGCTTTTTTAACAGGTTTTTATATGCTATTTCTTCCTGATTTTCTGTTTTCGTTTCACGAGCTGCTTCTTTAGAGCATCAATAGAAAGGTCGGTGGCTTCTTCAAAGGTTTTGCACTGTTTTTTAGCAAACACGGTCTGTCCTTTTACATCCAGCTTAATCTCCACGAGTTTGTTCTCCCGTTCGGCTGTGTCCTTATCCAGCCTGAGGAACACCTCTGCACCCATAATATCATCATACACATTAGGCAACTTCTTCACCTTGGTGTCGATGAAACTCAGCAGTTTCTGATCTGCGTCAAACCGAATCGAATGCATCTTAATATCCATTGGTACCTCCTTCTTTTAGGCCCTTGGGTGGGCCTGGTTATAAATAGACTTAAGTTTCTTGTACGTATTGTGTGTATAGACCTGGGTTGCCGAGAGATTGGCATGACCCAGGAGCTCTTTGATGGCATTAAGGTCAGCTCCACGGTTCAGCATATGTGTGGCAAAGGTATGGCGAAGCACATGCGGACTTTTTTTATCCAGTGTGGTCACCAGGGCCAGATAGCTGTTCACGATCCGGTAGATCAGTTTGTCGTAAGCCTTTCCTCCCTTCTCCGTTACGATCAGATAATCGCTGGAAGGATTAACTGCCTCCGTTCGCAAGGCGATATAGTTCTCCACAGATGCCATCAGTCGGTCATTGATTGGAATGATCCGCTCTTTTCCTCTTTTACCGGTTACCTTGATACTCTTTCCCTCCCTATTGATAGAACCAACTTTGAGTCCGATTAGTTCACTTCGTCTCATCCCGGTTTGATAAAGCAGATCCAGTACCAGCCGGTTTCTCTTCCCGGTGAAGGATTCACCGAAATCGTAATCATCCAGCAGTTGATCCATTTTCCCCTCTTCCACAAAGGAAGGAACCCGTTTGCTCAGTCTGGGTTTCAACACCTTGTCCATGGGGTTGGAGTGAATTTCCCCCTCCTTTAACAGGAATTTGCAGTAGGAATTCAGGGAGGTCAGTTTCCGGTGGACAGTTTTTGAAGTGAAGCCGGAATCCATCAGATGAACCACCCAGGAACGGATGGTTTTAAAATGCAAATCCATGCCTTCCGTGTCAGCGTTCTGACTGAAAGCATGGAATTGGCTTAAATCGTTTTTGTAGGCTCTGATGGTATGCTCCGCATACCTCTTCTCGGCCTGCAGGTATCTTAAATAATCATCAATCCTGGTCATGGGCAGCAGGTAATAGCCATCCAAAACCCCTGAATCAATCTTCCTGCTGTTGCAATTGTTGAATATATATGGCCTTTAGTTTTTGCTGGCGCTTGGTAACGGAAGGTTTGGTATACGCCTGACGCGTCCTCAGTTCCTTTACCACTCCAGTCTTCTCAAACTTGCGTTTGAATTTCTTCAGAGCCCTTTCAATATTCTCACCCTCTTTAATGGGAATTACAATCATTTCAATCTCTTTTAAATTTCGAGCCGCAAATTTAGATATTCAAATCTTAATTTTCAACTAAACCCGACAATATTTTTACTGGATTGAAAACGACAACCGCTATGTTATATAATTGATTCAGGAATTTTTACTAATCATTCATTCTCCAGATAAATATAAACAAAAAAGAATTGCAAGGCAATACATCTCAGACAATGATAGACCCCAGACAGTTAAAAAATGTTATAGACAGAGGTAAGGACGTATCCTCAGCAGGAGCGAGTCCGGAAGAATGTGGTTTATCTGCAGTTCCCTGAAAGAGTGTATTGAATCTTCAGCATCCCGGAAATTGACCAGTGACTTCACATCGTCATATTCCAGGTAGGGGTGACTCAGAAGTTCCCTGAATGTGGCTCTGTTCAATTCCAGTTTTTTTAACGCTGAAGTATCTATGATCAGCTGGCCGGAAATCGTCTCAATGGTTTCCTGAGGGAGCCCGTAGACTTCAGACAGCTGTATGATGGAGGTATACCCCCCCAGCAGATCGCGATACCTGATGATCCGTCCGGCAAAAACCGGCCCGATACCGGGCAGGGGAAGCAATTGAGAGGAATCGGCCCGGTTGATATCCACGTTCGGGATGGGATCATATCCGTATGGCTCCCAGCCTGCCAGGTCCCTGAGACTGTCGGCCCGGGCTTTACGAAGACTGTCGGTCCGGGCTTTTTGCAGGCTGTCGGCCCGGGCCACGGAGTCCATGATCGCCCTGGCCTCCTCCACAAACTCCTCCATCCCTTCCGGTTCACGTTCGGGCAGGAGCTGAGCCGCGGTCCTTAAAATCAGGGACAGGATCAGTAACAGGGAAAGCACGATCAGCCCGCGCTGCTCCCCCCTTGGTAGCAGATAGAATTCCCTCTGTAAACGTCTGGACATTTACAGGTATATGCAATGAAGAGCCGCATATCAGCCCAGAGACGGGAAAATGGTGATCAGCTTGCTGTACACACCCAGTACGAACAGAAGCGCAATGGCCAGAGGCGCCACGAACCTCACCAGGAACATGAACAAGCGGTAATACCCTATCCGGTACTTCCCACCACTGGAGAGTTCGTTCCGCGCCGTGCCCTTGGTGAGGAACCACCCCAGGAATACCACGATGAAAAATCCTCCAAGCGGCAGCATCAGGTCCGGGGATGCATTGAACACACCGAAGACATCAGTGGATACGGTGCAGAGTACTCCCAGAAATCCCACGGAGACCATGGCGAGGATAGCTGCCCGCCTGCGGGTCATGTTCAGCTGCTCGGAAAAATAAGCCACGATAACTTCCAGGACCGAAATGGTCGAGGTGATGGCCGCAAAGCAGAGCAACAGGAAAAACATAAAAGCCCAGATCAGTCCGCCGGACATACTCTGAAAGATCACCGGCAGGGTAATATAGACCAGCTCGGGTCCTTCCCCCGGGTTGATCCCGAAAGCGAACACCGCCGGAAAAATGGCCAGTCCGGCAACCACTGCAATAAAGGTATCGGCAAAGGCAACACTTACTGCGGTATTGGCCAGATTCTCTTTCTTCTGGATGTAGGATCCATAGGTGATCAGGGTACCCATTCCGATGGAAAGGGAAAAGAAGGCCTGTCCCAGTGCTTCAATAATGATTTCTAATGGCGCCTCCTTAATGGTTGAAAAATCGGGCTTCAGCAGAAATACCAGACCTTCCCGGGCTCCTTCGAGGGTCACAGATCTGAAAACCAGGACCAGCAGCAGCAAGAGCAGGATGGGCATCAGAATTTTCGCATACTTTTCGATACCGTTTTTTACTCCTGAAATAACAATGTAACCGGTAAAGAACATCATTACCGCGAACCAGATCAAAGGCCTCCATTTCCCATCCACAAAATGCTGGTAATGGTTGCTGAAGAAGGTCCTCACCGCCTCGTTATCCATCTCACTGAAACCGAACCTGCCGGAAAAAATCATCCATCTTACCGACTGCACCAGGTATTCCAGGGTCCAGCCGGCCACGACGGTGTAGAATGCCAGAATAATGAAGGCGGAAACCACCCCGAGAAGTCCGATCAGGTACCACTTTTTTCCCGGAGCTATTTTCTTGAATGCACCTACCGGATTGAGCTGTGCGGAACGGCCGATCACAAATTCAGACATCATGACCGGTATCCCGATGGCCGCAATGAAAATAATGTAGATCAGCAGGAAGGCACCTCCACCGTTC
>CAYRLP010000342.1:0-4079 GCA_964424935.1 uncultured Bacteroides sp. | reverse complement strand
GGTGAACTCTGGGTGGAGATCAATGAAAAACTGGGGAAGGAGACTTCCTCCCTATTTACGAAGCAGGGATTCCGAAATGTCAGGATCCTGAAAGACATTCATGAAAAAGAACGATTTGTCCATGCACAACGATGAACCCTTGCCCTATGAGGAAGCGCTTAAAAGGGCCGCTGCACTTTGTGGCAACAGGGAAGTATGCAGTAGTCACATACGTACGAAACTGCAGAGCTGGAAAGTTTCCGACAAGGATGCCAGCCGCATTGTGGACCGGCTGATACAGGAAAAGTTCCTGGATGACCGCCGTTTTGCAGCCACTTATGTCCGTGACAAATACAGGCTTAATGGCTGGGGTAAAATCAAACTGTCCCAGCTGTTGCGTCAGAAAGGGATTCCGGATGCGATCATCCGTGAGGCCTTGGACCAGATTGACCCGGATCACTATTACCAGACATGCGAGCGCCTGATTTCAGAAAAATCCGCCACCATGAAAGAGCCCAATCTGTACAAGCGGAAAGGCAAGCTGTTCAGGTACGCCGCGCAGCGAGGTTTTGAGTCCGATCTGATTCATCGGATTCTTTCCTATCTTTAACGAAATTTTTACGAATGATTACAAGTGAACAGATCAAAGATCTCAGTAGGCGCCTGGATGCGCTAAGGAGGCATCTTTGACGTGGATGGCAAGTCCATACAAATAGAGGAAGAGGAGCAAAAGACCCAGGATCCGGAATTCTGGAACGATCCCAAAGCTGCAGAAGACCAACTCAGGAAAATTGCCAGGCTGAAAGGCTGGGTGGATGGGTACACGGAGGTCAAAACGGCAGTGGATGACCTGCAGGTGCTTTCCGAATTTCTGGAATCGGGAGAATCCACGGAGGAGGAAGTCGCCTCCCAGTATTCAAATGCGCTTTCATTAACCGAGTCGTTGGAATCCAGGAACATGCTGCGCAATGAGGAGGATGGCCTGAGTGCCATTCTGAAGATCAATTCGGGAGCAGGCGGAACAGAAAGCCAGGACTGGGCCGAAATGCTTATGCGGATGTACCTCCGGTACGGAGAGAAGCACAACTACAAGGTGAAGCAGCTCCATATGGTCCAGGGGGATGAAGCCGGAATAAAATCTGTGACCCTTGAATTCGACGGCGATTATGCATACGGCTTCCTGAAAGGAGAGTCGGGTGTACACCGGTTGGTCCGCCTTTCGCCTTTTGATTCAAACAACCGGAGGCACACCTCCTTTGCTTCCGTATTTGTGACCCCGGTCATCGATGAATCCATCGAAATTACAGTGAATCCTGCGGATATTGAATGGGACACCTTCCGGTCGGGGGGCGCTGGCGGACAGAATGTGAATAAGGTTGAAACCGGCGTAAGGGTCCGCCACCTGCCCACCGGGATCACTGTTGACAATACAGAAACCCGCTCCCAGTTGAAAAACAGGGAAAACGCCATGCGTATCCTGAAATCCCATCTTTACGAAATGGAGCTGCAGAAAAAAAGGGCCAAACAGGCCGAGATTGAAGGCAGCAAAATGAAAATCGAATGGGGCTCCCAGATCCGCAATTATGTCCTGCACCCTTACAAGCTGGTGAAGGACCTGCGTACCAACCTTGAAACCGGCAATGTGCAGTCGGTCCTCGACGGGGAACTGGATGATTTTATAAAGGCCTTTCTGATGGAATTTGGCGGAAACTAACTGATTGCATAGATCCTAAAACGAGTACATATGTCAATACTTAAATTCAAAAACTTACGGGTCATCTTCCTGTTGGCGATCATGATCCATACTACACAACTGAGCCTGCAGGCCCAGTCGGGTGACTACCCGACTCCCGATCAGGTCGGGGATTGGATAAGAAACCTGATGAACACGCATGCCGGAAAGGTGAGTTCCACGGTCATTGCGACCTCGCCCGGGGAAAGGCCGGTTCTCCTTGTCGAGATCGGGAATGAAACGGGGAAGGCTGAGAAAAGTAATCCCTCGGTTTTTGTGGGAGCCAATTTTGAGGGAACCTGGCCACTGGCCACCGAAGGTGCCCTGCGGCTTGCCGAGATGATCCTGGAGGATCCGTCCCGATATGACAGCCTGAACTGGTACATCGTCCCGGTTGGCAATCCGGATGCAGCGGCACGCTATTTTCAGGCTCCGCTCTTTGTGGATCCCAGGAATGATCAACCCGTCAACGATGACAGGGACGAACTGACCGATGAAGATGGCCCCAATGACCTGAACGGGGATGGCCTGATCACTCAGATGAGGCTGAAGCATCCGGATGGGACCTGGATCGTTTCTGAGAAAGATTCCAGGTTGATGAGAAAAGCAGATCCTGCAAAAGGAGAAAGGGGCGTATATAAAATATATACGGAAGGAGTGGATGATGATGCGGATGGATTGTACAATGAAGACGGCCCCGGAGGAACCGATGTGGGTCAGAATTTTCCATTTCTTTTCCAGTATTTCACCGAACCTTCCGGACTCTATCCGGGTTCCGCTCCGGAATCCTACGGGGTCATGAAATTTGTATTTGAGCACCCCGATATTGCCATGATCTTTACATTCGGCCCCACCAACTTCTGTATGGCCCCTCCGGAAGGCGGAAGGAAAGGGGAAGCTGATCTGAACAGGCTGCGTGTACCTGAACGGCAGGCCAGGAGATTCGGGCTCAGTCCGTCCCAGACCTATTCCATGGAAGAGCTGGTTAAATTTTTCCAGGAAACTTATCCGCAGGATGAGATAGACGAAAGTGTCATTGCCGGGATGCTGGATCTCGGTGCCGCGGTGAACCCGCAGGAAGGAGACCTTGTTTTTTACAAGAAATTTGCTGCGGATTACGCGGACTTTCTAAAGGAGCAGGGAGATGCCCCCGCCCGGTTCAAGCCTGACCCCGCCCGGGGAGGCTCCCCGGAATTATGGGCTTATTTCCATGTAGGGATCCCCGTTTTCTCCATGGACCTCTGGGGAATTCCATTACCCGGGCCCGATACGGCGCAGGTCAAAGGCGGGTCCCAGGAACGCAGCGGGAAACCCGGACAGAACAATGAGCAGAACCATGAGGAGGAATTGGAGAAAGAGCTGGCACTGCTGGCTTTCTCGGACAGTGTCCTGGAAAGCAAAGGTTTTGTTGAATGGCAAAGCTTTGATCACCCCACACTGGGCAAGGTTGAGATCGGAGGTTTCAGACCCGGCCTGTTCCATACACCACCCTATGACATGGCCGATGCCCTGCTTTCCAAGCAGGTCCCCTGGATATTCAAGCTGGCCGGAGAACTCCCCGACCTGCATATACTCGACACCAGGGTCACCGAACTTGGATCAGGGGTGTACCAGGTGGAGACCTGGATTGAGAACCGGTCGTTGATTCCCTTCCCCACTTATATGGGTAAAAGGAACCGTCAACCGGCCCCTGCCGTCTTGATCCTTGAAGGAGATGAGATAGAATTAATTTCCGGCACTCAAAGAACCCCTGTCCGCAGCGTAGAAGGGAACTCCAGGGTAAAACTAGAGTGGGTGATCAAAGAGGAAGGCAGGGCAGAGATCATTCTGAACCTGACAAGCAGAAACGCCGGAGGTGATCAGTTTACTATTAAAATCGGAGGATAACCATGAAAAAGATAATTGCAATAACGGGCATCATCCTGTTTCTGCATTCCATTCAGACAACAGGTCAGCAGATTGATGTACCTCTCAGATTCGACCATTACTATAATTATGACCAGCTGGTGGAGGCATTGCAGGCCCTTCACAAGGCATACCCGAAACTGACCACTCTGGACCTGGTCGGATACAGTGAGGAGAATCGGGCCATCTATGCCATTACGATTTCCAACCCGGAAACCGGTGAGCATCTGTCCAAACCAGGGGTGTATGTGGATGGTAATATTCATGGCAATGAAATCCAGGCCGGTGAAGTATGCCTGTACCTGGCCAATATGCTCCTGACAAAGTATGGGGAGAATGAGAAGATCACATCCCTGGTGGACCGGAACAGTTTTTACATCCTTCCTTCGGTCAACGTGGATGGCCGGTACCACTTTTTCGAAGATGCCAATACCCCCAGTTCCAACCGGGGTCTCCGCCGGCC
>CAYRLP010000341.1:0-4081 GCA_964424935.1 uncultured Bacteroides sp. | reverse complement strand
TGTCACTCCGTCTCAGGATCCATCCACCCTGGTACAGGTCAGATTTGGCACTCGGATCCTATCTTGTATTCCTGGTTTTACTTATTATAATAGGCATTACACAGTACAGGACAACAAAACTAAGAAAGGAGAGATTGGCTCTGGAGAAGAAAGTGGCGAGGCGCACAGCTGAGCTAAGTCAGATGAATGACAAGTTGTTACAAACGGAGCGGCAAAAAACCCGGTTCTTTACGGATATTGCGCATGAAATACGGACGCCGCTATCCCTGATTTCCGGTCCCATTGAACAGCTGATCGTTCAGGATTTCAGGGAACCGAAGATCGTGCGCTGGCTCCACCTGATCAGGCGGAACAGCCAGCGTTTGATCCAGCTGGTGAACCAGTTACTCGATATATCAAGGCTTGATGCCGGGCACATGAAACTGATCCTGGAAGAGTCCGATGTGACCCGTCACATACGGTTGCTGGCCAGCGAATACCATTCCCTGGCCGAAAACAGGGGGATCAAGTATATCATTGATATGCCGGAAGAGAAGCTACCCATCTGCTATGACCGGGAAAAGCTGGAGAAAGTGACCACAAACCTGCTATCCAATGCCTTTAAATATACGCCGCCAGGGGGAACGGTGAATTGCAGGCTGAAAATACTAAGGGGCAAGTCCGGGAATCCGAATCCTCATATACGACTTTTCGTGGCCGATACCGGACCCGGGATCCCGGGATCCATGCAGGATCGGATCTTTGAAAGGTTTTACCGGAGGGAAGATGATCCATCCCGGCATACAGAGGGCACGGGGATAGGGCTCTCTCTGACCAGGGAACTGGTCCGTGTGATGCATGGTGAGATTGCTTTAAAGAGCAGGGTGGGTAAGGGAACCATTTTTTTGGTCACGTTCCCAGCGGGATATGCACATTTGAATAAGGAGGAGTATGTCATAAAGGAACCCGGAGTCCAAATGGTACCTGAAGAAACTGAACCTGATGCGGACAGCATGTTATGTGAAGGAGATACCCAGGGACCCCGCCCTGTTTCTTTACTGGTAGTGGAAGACAACGAGGATCTGAAGGCTTTTCTCCTGGAAAATCTTGCTGCAGAATTTAAGGTATTCGGAGCAAATAATGGGAACGAGGGATTAGAAATAGCCATGACAGAACTTCCTGATCTGATCATTACCGATGTGATGATGCCGGGAGGTTTGGACGGCATGGAATTGTGCAGAAGCGTAAAAAACGATGAGCGCACCAGCCATATTCCGGTGATCCTCCTTACTGCAAAATCTACCAGCCGGGACAGAATCACAGGTTTGGAAAAGGGAGCAGATGATTATATTATCAAGCCTTTCAGTATGGATGAATTGCTGGTAAGGATCAGGAACCTCTTAAGGCAGAGGGAAAGTCTGAGGAAGAAATACTCAAGCATGATTGGGGTTGACTGGGACCAGATCACAATAACTACCCTGGATGAAAAGTTCCTGAAAAATATCCTGGGGATAATCTCTGAAAACCTCTCCGATTTCAATTTCAATGTAAGTATGCTTCAGGAGAAAATGTTTATGAGCAGGGAACATATATTCAGAAAGTTAAAGGCTCTTACCGGAGCATCGCCCAGCAGCCTGATCCGCATGATGCGCCTGAAGGCAGCCGCGTCCCTGCTGGAACGGGGTGAAAAAAGTATTACCAGCATAGCGATGCAGGTGGGCTTCTCCAACCCTTCTTACTTTTCACAGTGTTTCAAAGCTTATTTTAACAGAAGTCCCTCTGAATACATGCTTAAGAAACCAGCAGGTTACACCCCCTGATATCAGAGCTGTCATAGCGTCCGAGCACCTCAAAACTGCCATCCTCATGGATCCTGCCCAGATCACCGGTGGCGATGTAGGAGCAGCTGTGGACATTGGCCAGATCGATTACGTTGATGCCTCCCGACTGGCCCGGGGGGTGCAGGGAAAAAGGATCGTTGGGATCACGGATCAGGATCTTCATCCAGGGGGGCGGGTGAAAAAGGCCTTCGCTCCTGGAGTAGGCCTGTGAAAGCAGCTCGGTCATCCCGTATTCGGAATGAATGCTGCTCAGGCTGAAGGCTTCTATCAACCTCCGGTGCAATTCACTGCGAACCATCTCTTTTCGCCTGCCTTTCATTCCTCCCGTCTCCATAACCGTCACATTCGGCTCCAGGGGAAGGGGACTCCTTTCTGCCAGATCAAGCAGGGCAAAACTGACCCCCAGCAGCAGGGTCGGATGCTTATCCCGGTTCCGGGTTTGCAGAATTTCTGAAAGTGCCGTAAACTGATCCAGGTAGAAACCGCTGTCAGGGTGTTTGGAGTGTTTAATAAGATACTCCATCATATAAACCAGGGAAGAGTCTTTTCGTTCCAGGTAGGATGGAAGCAGTGCCAGGATGCAGTATTGCCCCGGATCTCCATAAAATAAACGGAAAGCCTGAGTAAAACTATCCCTGTAAAGACCCGCATCGGCCACGGGGTGCCGCGATGGGATCGTTTCTGTGGTACCACTGCTTTCGAATGTTACTTCGGGTTCTTTCCCCTCCTCCAGCACCCGGTGCGATTTGAAGAACTCAATAGGTAAAAAGGGAATCTCCTCCGGTTCTTTGATCCGGTTTGGTTCTACCTGAAGGGTGGAAAGGTATTCCCTGTACACGGGGGTATGTCTCGCCTGGAAATTAAAAACCTCCAGGGCAGCGGCCCTGAAGGTTTTCCGATCTCTTATCCGGAATATGTCTTTTATCTTAGCCTGATCCATTTCCTCCCTTTTTCTCAATAAAGCAGCAGGCGTTCATTCTATTTCTCCGGGATGTTCATGAAGCAAACTGGCATTTTTGGCGAAGCCAATAAGCACTTTGCGAAAAAATGTCCCTGGAGAAATTTAAGACGCGTGTCAGCCCCGGATGGCTTTTATCCCGGGCAGTTCCTTACCCTCAATATACTCCAGCATGGCACCCCCTCCGGTAGATACGTAACTCACCTTATCAGCCAGTCCGAATTTGTTCACAGCTGCCACTGAATCTCCTCCTCCCACCAGGCTGAAGGCCCCGTTGGCCGTGGACCGGGCAATAGCCTCTGCAATACTTACTGTACCTTTCTGGAAGCTGGGCATTTCAAAAACCCCCATGGGACCATTCCACAGGATGGTTTTTGAGTTCATAATCACCTTACTTACCAGTTCCACAGTTTCTGGTCCGATATCCAGCCCCATGTAATTGGGCTTTCCCTGATCAATGCCTGCTGCTTCCGTATGTGCATCGTTGTCAAAGGCGTCAGCCAGGATCTGGTCAACCGGAAGGATCAGGTTCACACCTTTGACTTCTGCTTTTTTCACCAGTTCGGTGGCTACATCCAGTTTGTCCTCTTCGCACAGGGAGTTTCCGATCTCACCACCCCTGGCTTTGATAAAGGTATAGGTCATTCCCCCACCGATGATCAGATTATCAACCCGCTCCAGCAGGTTTTCAATCACCTGGATCTTATCGGAGACTTTGGCCCCACCCATAATGGCTGTCATCGGTTTTTCAGAATGAAGCAGTACTTTGTCCATGGCCTGTATCTCGTTGTTGATCAGATAACCGAACATCCGGGATTTTTCATCGAAAAAATCGGCAATAACCGCTGTGGAGGCATGTGCCCGGTGCGCGGTCCCGAATGCATCGTTGACGTAAACATCTGCATATTTGGAGAGCTTTTCTGCAAATACCCGGGTGGCTGCTTTTTGTTCATCGGTTTTGATATTGTTTTCGGCAGCATGGAAACGAAGATTTTCAAGCAGGAGAACCTGACCGGGCTGGAGGGCGGCAGCTTTGGCTGCTGTTTCCGGACCAATGCAATCGTCGGCAAACTGTACATCCACTCCCAAATGATCGGAAAGAACCGGAATGACATGTTTCAGGGAGAATTTTTCTTCCGGGCCGGACTTGGGGCGTCCCAGGTGCGACATCAAAATAATCTTAGCGTTATTTTTAATTAAATAATCAATGGTTGGTAAGGATAATTTTATTCTGGTATCATCAGTAATATTCAATTCACTGTCCAGAGGAACATTGTAATCTACTCTGACTAATACTTTCTTG
>CAYRLP010000340.1:0-4082 GCA_964424935.1 uncultured Bacteroides sp. | reverse complement strand
GAAGCCTTTATCCGGGAACGGCTTAATAAGTTCAGGAAGATCCGTACGGAGCCGGACAATTCCATCGGGGAGGTTTTTAAATCCGGGGAAAGTTTTGAAATACTGGCGGCACTGTATTACGTGGCTGAAGAAAAGGACCAGAACTATCTTATGGAAGTACTGTCCCTGTTCAGGGACAAGGATCCGGACATCCGCGGGGTTGCCATTTCCACAGCCGGCTGGCTTGATCTGGGGGGCAATGCCCATAAGGTGATTGACCTGCTGACGGACCGGGAACTGTTCCGTGCAGCCTGGTCGGCCCTGGTCAAGCAGGGTGAACAGGTGCTTGACGAATTGGAGATGGCCTTTTACAAGCCAGATGCGGATATAAAATTACAGACAAGGATTGTATCGGTCATCTCGGCCATTGGCGGGGCACGGTCTGTGCAATTGTTGTTGCAGAAACTGGAGTATCAGCACCGGGACGTTTTTCATGCAGTGGTTCAGGGGTTGTACAGTAACAATTTCCGGGCCACAGCCATCCAGGAAGCCCAGATCCAGAATGCAATCCTTCGGATGGTCCAGGCCGGGACCTGGATCATGGCAGCAAAGATCTCTGTCCGGACCGATGATCCGGGCGGGAGCCTGGCCCGCGTCATTGAACATGAAATATGGGAAGTCAACGAACTGATCCTGATGCTGCTGACCATGATCTATGACCGCAAATCCGTTCGGAGGATCAAAGTCAGCCTGCTTGACCGGCAGTCGGATGACCGGCAGATGGCGCTTGAATTACTGGTTCTTCTGTTAAGGGAACCGTTGAAGACTGTCCTGGTATCCTATTTTCATGATGTGTCAGTCCGGGAAAAAATTGACAAACTGAAGGAGCTGTATCCTATTGACGTTTTTCCGACAGATATACTTTTAAAGCGGATCCTGAACAGGAACGGGGCACAGATGGGAGACTTTATAAAAATCAGTGTTCTGGACCGGGTGGGTAACGAACAACGATTTTTTGACGAACAGCAGATTATTGCACAGGGATTTCATCCCAATCCCAGAATCCGGGAGATTGCAGCCCAGCTGTTGCGTAAAAACAACCCTGAACACTATGACCTGGTAACGGAAAGGCTGGACTTTCCGGACAACAGTTTTCCGGGTCACGAAGACATGCTCAGGTGGTACCTGGATACGACTATGAGGCTGACTACGTGGAAGATATTTATGAATGTGGGAATCAATTCCCTGTTTAAACTGGTATCCATTGCCAGACCGTTTTCAGAGGAATGGTCCACGGAAGCAGATTCGGTCATCCTGGCCAGATCTGTTTCAGCAGAAGATTTCACCACACTTTCAGGTGGGTTGGCCATAATTGCTGCAAATCAGCCTGAAATTTTGGAGCAGATTCGCTATCTTGGGACCATAGGAGCGTGTGAGGCTTATTTGATCGATCGAAAGGACTTTGTTGAACTTTTGTTTGATGAGAGAAGTTTATTGCATGTTTTTTGCAGTTTTCTGAACCAGGCGTCGAAGAAGCCCTATTAAGAAGCGGTACAATTGAATATTTTCGATGACGTATGAGTGACCCCTCAATGATAAATACCCGGGTGCTACAGAGAAATCCATTTCCAGGCAGCAGGCCTTTCTTTTCAGCAGAGGATCAACTCTTTTTTGGGCGGGATAAGTCTGTATCCGAGGTTCTTGAGATTTTGCTTAACAGAAGGTTCATAGCTTTGGTCGGAGCCTCTGCAAGCGGAAAAACCTCATTGATTCAGTCAGGGGTGATCCCTGCACTGCTTGCCGATATGAAGAAGGAGTGGGTTCCCGTGTATATCCGTCCCGGGAAACGTCCCATGGAAAGCCTGATCCGGGGAATTCAGCGGGTATTCTCAAAAAACATTCCCGAATCCGAGGTTCACTCCTTTCTGAAGAGCTCACAAAATGTCGGGGATTTCCTGATCGAGCACGGCCTGGGAAATTACCACTATTTTCTTGTGGTGGACCAGTTTGAAGAACTGTTTACCTGGCCCTTGATACTGAAAAAGAGAAAAGGAGGCAAGAATCCGGATGCCGTGCATTTCATCAACCATCTGATGCGACTGGTGGATGCGGCTGAGCCAAAGATCTTTCTGATGCTTTCCATCCGGTCCGAATTTCTCGACTATTGTTCCAATTACCGGGAACTAACAGAACATCTGAACCGAAGCAAGTACCTGCTGCCTCAAATGAACAGGAATGACCTTTCTGAGGCCATTCTTGAACCGTTTCATGTATCCGGGTCCCAGGTTGAAAGTGGTTTTGAAGAGTACCTGCTGAATGATCTGGAGGAGGTGGAACCCCAGCTGCCTCTCCTGCAGCATGCGCTGAAGAAGACCTGGGATCACTGGAACAGCAAAGGCAGAAAGGATCTGCCGGTCACACTGGACGACTATCAGGCCACCGGCGCCCTCCGCAACGGGCTGAGCAGGGACCTGGAGAACCTTTATCAGTCCCTTGAATTTTATCAGAAGGAAATATGTGAACGTATTTTTAAAACCATTGCTTTCAAAACAAGCAAGCAGGAGGTATACAGCCGCAGGACCTCCCTGGGGAATATTGCCAGGATTGCACAATGCAATGTGGAACGGGTCATCGAGGTGGTAGAGATCTTTGACAAAGCGGGTCTTCCCTTCCTTGGATACCGGCATTCTATTCCGCTTTCCTCCGAAAGCAGAATTGAGCTGTCCCATGAATCGCTGGTCAGAATCTGGAGTCGCTTGCAGCAGTGGGTGGATGAGGAAGATGAGTCCATCCAGATGTACATGAAACTATCCAAGGCTTCAGCCATGTACCAGCAGGGCAAGGGGGTTCTGCTGGAGGCAGACGAACTCCAGAGAGCCATTGACTGGAAAAGAGAGCAGAATCCAATTCCTGCCTGGGGAATTCAGTTCAATCCTGCTTTTGAACGGGCCATGGTATTTCTCAATACCAGCGAGGAAGAGTTTATCTGGTCGGAAAAGCGGAAAATCATCCAGAAGCGCAGGAAAAAGATCCTGAACCGTTCCATCATTTTCGGGACCTTGGTCGTGGCCGCGGCAGTAGTACTGATTGTTTACATTTCCAGGAACAACCCCAAGGAGATGGATCAGCAGGTGCAGTCAACAGACCGGGAGATGGTTCCCCAACAGGAACTGGATCAACCCTCCCGGGAACCTGCAAACAGAGCAGAGCCTGTTAGCAGGCCGGAGCTTCAGGACAGGTCGGGGCTTCAGGACAGGTCGGAGCAACAGAACATTGCAGAGATGCCGGTCACAGAGGAGGTGACCGGACAGGACCAGGATTCCAGGGATGCGGAACCCGTTGTGGAGGAGCAGGAGGAACAGGCAGCCATTCAGCAGGAGCAGGTCGTTACAGAAAATGTCCGCACGGAACCTGAACCAGTGGAATCAAGACCGAATCCTGTTACGACAAACAATCAGCAACCGGATCAGGTCCGGGGAATGGACCGGGAGACCGAAATCATCCTCTCCATCGTGAAAGATGTGGCCTATCTGAGTGCAGGGCTCTCCAGGAATGCGGAGCTCCAGGGATTGCTGGCCTATCAGTCCTATCTGATGAATCAGCAGTACGGGGGAGAGGCCTACGATCCGGATATCTACAAGGCCCTGTATGAAGCGCTGAAAAAACTGATCTCACCGGCCTATAACATCTATCCCAGTCTCAGGCATTCCATCAAGGACATGGAATGGCTCAGCCGGACCTCCAGTATCCTGACTGCCAGCAGCGATGGATCCATTAAAATCCTTTCCGGCAATATTGCCAATAAGGCTGCCCAGATAGAGCTGGCAGGAACCGGATATAACAATGAATGTCTTGGGATCAGTCCGGATCAGAGGATCGCTGCAGTGGGCACCAATGGAGGGGGGATGCTTTTCATCGAGCTGGAGAACCGGGGAGAGGTCATCCATCAGAATACGGAGCAGGGGGAAATTGTATTGTTTATCGAAAACCTGGCAAACAGTGGAAATTTCATTTCGGCCGGGACCAGTAACAAACTGCTGATGTGGGACTACAGCAGTTTTACGCCGACCACGCTGGCCACCTTTATGGCCAGGCCCCTGGCC
>CAYRLP010000339.1:0-4088 GCA_964424935.1 uncultured Bacteroides sp. | reverse complement strand
AATGATGGATTTATCCTCCGGCAGCAGGGAAAGGGCTCCATTGTACAGGGCCAGCCCAGGGGAATCGGTATCCTTGCTCTTACGGGAACCACCTCGGCCATCGGGAAGGAAATTCTGACCACCCGGATCATTGTCAAACCCAGGATCATACGCTGGGAGGATGCCTTCGGTTTTGAACTCAGCGAAACGGAAAAAAGCATGGGTTGCATCTACATGGAGCGTTTAAGATTGATCGAAAAACGTCCGGTCTTCTATGATATCACCATGATTCCGAACCTGAACCTGCCCAGGTTTACCTCCCGGAACTTTGAGAACCGGTCCCTGTTTGAAATACTTAGGAAGCACTACCATCTGCAGGTAAAAGGGGGTGAACAGAAAATCCAGGCCATTACGGCGGATGAACGGATTCAGAAACACTTCGGCGTGAAAAAAAACCACCCCATTCTCCGGATCGACCGGAAGCTTGAGACCAACCGCATCGGATTTGCCTTCTTCAGCCAGATCTACTGCAATACCAGCAAATACAGCCTGACAGGCAGGTTCTGAACAACTTACAAAGCAGGAAGTTTCCAGGGGGCACGGTAATGGGCCCGGGTAAGTCTGGCTGCCTCTTCATCTCCGATCACCTCGCCCTTCTGACCATCCCAGAAAATCTTGTGCCCGGTCCTTAGTGCCAGGTTGCCCAGCTGGGCGATCCGTGCGATATGTCCCCCGATCTCCACACTCGCATTGGGAGTTTCCCTGGTTTTCATGCACTCCAGGAAATTCTTCACATGCAGGTCCAGTCCGCTTGGACCCGTTTTTTCAATGAGCGGCACAGGTTCCATCCTTGGTTTGCCCTCGGGAGCTTCCGCAATCACTTCCCAGCCCTGGCGGTCCACGACCAGGGTCCCGTTCTCTCCGATATAGGAGACCCCGTGTTCCCTCCCGTAGTTGCCCTGACCGATGCCCAGGGTGGACTCCCAGAGCAGGGCAAAATCATCGAATTCATACATAGCAAACTGCGTATCGGGGGTCTGCCTTGCATCATCGGGAAAGGCATATTTGCCACCGGACGACATGACTGAATTAGGCACGTACTGATTCATACCATAGAGGGCATAGTCAAGCAGGTGCACACCCCAGTCGGTCATCAATCCCCCCGCATAATCCCAGTACCAGCGGAAGTTAAAATGAAAGCGGTTGATGTTAAACGGGCGTTTGGGGGCCGGTCCCAGCCAGAAATCATAATCAACCCCTTCCGGTACCGGACCGTCCGGTTCCACCGGGAGGTAATGCTTCCAGTCCAGGTAAACCCAGGCTTTCACCGTCCGGATCCTCCCAAGTTTCCCGCTGTGCACGAAATCGACTGCATTTTTCCAGTGCGGATCGCTTCGCTGCCACTGACCCACCTGGACCACGCTTCCATATTTCTTCTGGGCCGCAATCATCAGGTCGATCTCTTCTATGGAGTTGGCAATGGGCTTTTCCACGTACACATCCAGTCCGGCCTGGCAGGCTTCGATCATGGGTAAGGTATGCCAGTGGTCGGGAGTCCCGATGATCACCGCATCCAGGTCCTTGTGTTCCAGTAGTTTCCGGTAGTCCCCATATAAAACGGGTTTCTTCCCCTGGGTCTGTTCCACCTCCGCTGCACGCTTTTCGAGGACATTGCGGTCCACGTCGCAGAGCGCCAGGCATTCCACCCCCTCCATCTTAAGGAACGAGTTCAGGTCCGACATTCCCATCCCGTTCAATCCGATGGCCCCGACATTGATCCGTTCATTGGCTCCCGGGATCCGTGACGAAGCCCACAGGCTCCCCGGAAGGGCGGTAATTAGTCCGGTTGCCGCAGCGGCTGCAGCACTTTTCTGAATGAAATCTCTTCTTTTCATAAGCAGGTTGTATACAGTGAAAACTGGAAGCAGAAAGATAATAAAATTCCGGAACACATTTTGTGGTTTTCCTGGTGTTCAAAGAAACCTAATCACACCTGCTATGAAAAATACATACCATATCCCGGCCATCCTTTTCTTTCTGATCTGCACCACGACCCTGGTGATGGCACAGCGGTCGGTTTACAACTTTCCCTTTGAAAACAGGGAAAAACTATCCCCCATGGCGGTCCGGATCAACACTGAGGAGATCGCCGCCACCTATCAGACCAGGGGCGATTTCTATTCTTCAACGATTACGGGGGTTGGCGAGGAACCCCTGGAACAGACCTCCACCATCATGAGTTCCGATGTGAAAGCCGTGGATGCGGTCCGCTTTCTTGAATACTATGCAAAGGAGCAACTTCTTGCCCCCGGCGACCAACACTCAGGAACGGTTGAAATGAGTATTATCTATTATCAGTCAAGGAGCCGGGCGAATCTGGGGACCGCGCTCAACATTATGACCCTTGGCATCGGCATCTTCCTGGGGATTCCCCTTTTAACGGGCATCACGGATATAGAAGTGGAAGCCACTTTTTACGATGACCTGAATCAGATCCTGGCGATCCACCGGGGGGTGGGCCGCTCTAAGATGCTGGAAACACTTTACAACCAGAACTTCTCCGAACGTAAGCTGCATCAAAAGGCCCTGCTGAAGGCGCTGGAGGACCTGAATGAACAGATCTTGGGCGATCCCCAGCTGCATCAGGGCGCTTTATCCGCCTCCTTCCCGCTATAATTCCACGAAAAATGGAATATTCGCGGTGGCCGATTTATCTCCCGGATCTGTCGCGTAGACAAACAGGCGGTAGGCACCGTGAGTTTCAGGAGCCTTGAATTCAAGATCCGGGTTCTGGTTTTCCAGGGAAAAGAGCGTTTCCGGCCGGCTTTCATAATCACCCCCCGTCCCCAGGTCGGTGCTTTCGGGGAGTATTTCCCACCGGTAACGGATCGGGTCGTTCTCGTAATCGGTGACCAGA
Source organism: uncultured Bacteroides sp. (assembly GCA_964424935.1). Lineage (GTDB taxonomy): Bacteria > Bacteroidota > Bacteroidia > Bacteroidales. The sequence goes on along the minus strand of CAYRLP010000339.1, from coordinate 1,192 downwards.
ACACGGGCCGTGTAGCTCTCCCCGGGTTTCAGAAGTATGTTATCATATGCTGTCTTCCCATCAAGTGTAAATGAGTCCAGGGAAGGGCAGCGGTTTTTCGGCCAGTTTCCTGTCCAGAGAAACTGCATGGCATCCACGGTTTCCGTCGGGTTTCCATTTTCCAGAAACATGCCGTACCAGGTAGGTGTACGTTCCTGCTTCTGTGCCCACAGGAATACATAGGATCCCAGGCAGCGTACGGGATCCGCCTGGATGCCCACCCGGTAACGTTTGATGAACGCTTCCGCTTTTTCTTTGCTGGTCTGCTCAATGGCCACATCCCATTCGGTCCGTGGAACCTCCCAGTGACCCGTGGCTCCCCATTCGGTAACCATATAGGGTCCTTCCCAGCCCGCATCGCTGATGCGCTCCTGCAGGTTTACAATATCGCCATACATCTGGATGGACAGGAAGTCTATATCTGTGCAGTTCGCTTTGATATAATCCACCTCCCGCCTGCCGATACCGGCCAGTGTGGTGGTGGTGGGATGATTGGGATCCACTTTATGGATCATAAGGGAGAGATCATTCACGGCATCATAGACCTTTAAATTGTCAGCCTGGAGGTTCAGCTCGTTCCCGATGGCCCATGCCAGCATGGCCGGATGATCCTTCAATCGTTCCACCTCCCCTTTGAGATACTCGAACTGCTTCCGGACCGCTGCCGTATCATTATAGTCAAAACCATGCCGTTCCCTGGCCACATTCAGCCCCATCATTACCAGTAATCCGTTTTGATGCGCACGATCCAGCACATCGATGGCGTCTTCACGCTTATTCCCGGTACCCCACGTCCTGAAAGAGTTCCCTCCATGTTCGGCCAGGGCCTCAATATTGCCGAATGCCAGTCCGGCCCCCTTCACATAGAATTCCTCACCATCCACGAACAAACGGTAATACCCTGATTCATTCTGCCTGAGTTCGACTTTTGCGACCTCGTTGCCGGGATCCCGGGTGCAGCCTGAAAAAAGCACTCCTGCCACGGCCAATACAATGACCTGTCTGATTCCCCTCATGACCTGATATTTATGAATTCATAATACACTAAAGCTCCTGAACCCGTATGTTCCTGAATTTTACGGCCATATGCACCCCTCCGTGCAACTGCAGCCCGATGGGCCCCTCATCGGCCATCACCACAGCGGTATAATCC
>CAYRLP010000338.1:3133-4094 GCA_964424935.1 uncultured Bacteroides sp. | reverse complement strand
GTACGCCCTGTGGATTTCCCCGATCACATCCGGCCTGGTCAGGGAAAGCAGGTCATTGTTGCCTTTCAGGTCGCATGGGTGATTCCTGAACCGTTCCCCCCTGTAGTCCTTTTCCTCCAGCTTATATCCCTGGATCATGGTCCCCATGGCCCCGTCCAGCAAAAGGATGCGCTCCTTCAGCAAGGCAGAGATCCCTTCCCTTTTTTCCGGTACGCTCATAGCCCGAAATTACACAATTTCAGAAAGCGCGGCACTATGCCCTGAAGGCTTGTACAAAATCCGCAATGATGTCATCAATGTGTTCCACACCCAACGATACCCTCAGAAGGGTGGGGTAGACACCTGCAGCAATCTGCGCCTCCTCTGACAGCTGCTGGTGGGTGGTGGCCGATGGCTGGATGATCAGTGTTTTCACATCGCCCACATTGGCCAGGTGGCTGACCAGTTTCAGACTGTCCACCAGCCGTATTGCCTCCTCCTTCTTTCCCTTCAGTGTAAAGGAAAGCACCCCTCCTGCACCCTTTGGAAGGTACCTGGTGGCATTTTTATGATGGGGGCTGTCCTCCAGGCCCGGATAGTTGACCTGTTCCACCTTTGGATGCTTCCGGAGCCAACGGGCCAGAGCCAGGGTGTTTTCCACCTGCTTGTCCAGCCTCAGCGAGAGGGTTTCAAGTCCCTGGACTAGCAGGAAGGAATTGAAAGGGCTCTGGCTGGGCCCCAGGTCACGCAAACCCTCCACACGGGCCTTGATGATGAAGGCAATGTTCCCGAAGGGACTGTCGCTTCCGAACGTTTCCCAGAATTTCAATCCATGGTAGCCTTCACTTGGTTCCGTGAACTGCGGGAACTTTCCATTCGCCCAGTTGAATTTTCCGCTGTCCACAATCACCCCTCCGATGGAGTTCCCGTGTCCCCCGATCCATTTGGTAGCCGATTCCACCACGATGGAAGCTCCGTGCTC
>CAYRLP010000338.1:0-3123 GCA_964424935.1 uncultured Bacteroides sp. | reverse complement strand
GTGCTCTATGGGTCTGAAAAGATAGCCGGCTGCACCAAAGGTGTTGTCCACAACAAGTGGAATGTCATATTTTTCAGCCAGTTTGGCAAAGCCATCGAAATCGGGGATATTAAAACCGGGATTACCAATGGTCTCCAGGTAGATGGCACGGGTCCGGTCGTCTATCAGTTTTTCAAAATCGGCCACCTCCAGAGAAGGTGCAAACCGGGCATCCCAGCCGTAGTTCTTAAAGGTGACCTTGAACTGGTTGTAGGTCCCTCCATACAGGTAGGGGCTGGTGACCAGGTTATCACCTGGTGTCAGAATGGTACTGAAAGTAAGAAACTGGGCAGCATGTCCCGAGGATACCGCAAGCGCTGCAACACCTCCTTCCAGGGCAGCCATCCGTTGTTCGAACACATCGTTGGTGGGATTCATGATCCGGGAATAGATATTCCCGAACTCTTTCAGGGCAAAGAGCCTCGCTCCGTGCTCAGAGTCGTTGAAGGTGTAGGATGTGGTCTGGTAAATAGGAACCGCCCTGGCATGGGTGGCCGGATCCGGGGTGTGTCCTGCATGGACCTGCAGGGTCTCGAAATTTTTATACGTATTGCTCATGACTATAGATTTTTTCTGTTAAAAAATGAATTGGAAAAACGGATGATCCGTAAAACTGATGCTGGAGAGTAGTCCCCTTCAGCCCATGTCCATAGGCAGAACCGCTACCCTTGAGTCACTCTTTTTCATGTGTTCTTTTTTTGTTATTATTCCCATATCGGGTTAGGTTGTGGCACCTTCGCCAGGTGGCGGGTTGCCAGGGGATCCGTGAGCCTAATCTCTTACCCCTTCTCAATAACAAATGCTCTTAATGTAAATTGAGGACATAAAGATACGTCGCGGAGATGCCAATATCAAATCAGCATCACAGAAATGGTTCTTTTTATTTAGACCAGTTTAACAATAGACGCATGGAATCAACGGCTTAGCGACTTATGCAATTTAGATTAAAACGTATAGGTTAATCCCAGCCCAAACAACTCTTTGAACTGTACTTTGTCATGAAAAGTGTCAAATTCACCGTCTCCTGTGGTATCCTCTCCGAATTTAATATCATAGTCGTAGATCAGCTGGGTCAGCAGAGAGGCAGAAAGGAACTCATTCACTTTGAAATTGATCAGCAGATTCCAGTTGACATCGATATATTGTGGATGATCCAGGTAGTTTGAGAAGAGGTCAATCTTGGTATCCAGGGTCACATTTTTCACAACTTCCTTCTTGAAGGCCATTTTCACGTAGCCGCCCAGTTCGCCTCGAGACTTTTGTCCGGGGTCAAGACCGAAGGAACCTGCCGCAGAAAGGTCATCGTCCAGCACAAAAGTGAATTTCCCGGTCAGGGGTGAGAGCAGGAGGGAGAACGCATCCGAAGGTTTGTAATCCATACCGAGGGAGATATTGAGGTAACCCGGAGCCATGAAATTGGAGATCTTCATCCGGTCGGCATCCCCCGGCCGGTCATAGCCTACGGCAAACTGACTTTTGAAACCGACCAGCATAGTATAGAACCAATGCTCGCTGGCCTTGATCCCCAGTTTTGACGCAAAATCGATCTGGTCATCACTTTTCCGGGTGGGGTCATCTCCCTGCTTGATCAGACCATAGCCCAGGATCAGCTTGTTCTCCCAGCTCGTTTTGTCCTTGGCATAATTGGCCGACAGGTTTATCAGGATATTTCCCGACAGGCTGTTATCCCCTCCTGCGGCCCAGTTCGTCAGGGAAAGCTGGCTTAGGTTCAGAGCAGTTGTTCCACTGAATTTCCAGAGGGTATCTGGCTGAGCCGGATCCTGTGCAACAGCAGTAAATGAAAGCAGAATCGTTGAAAGAGTGAGCAGAGTATTTTTCATGGTTTTTCGGGTTTTATTTTATTTGAGTGAATTGCAGGATCCTGTTAATTTACAGTTTATCCGGGTGTTCAGCAAAGATCTTGAAGCGGTCCATCGTCAGCATGGTGTTCTGAATAAAAGCCTGTTTCATCAGGGGTGCCAGCAGCCGCATGATTCCCCTGAAGCGAAACATGTTTTCTATTCGCCAGAGGGTACGGCCCGGCTCTTCTTCAGTGAACCGGTTATTCACTTCGTTATAGACACCACGTGACCTGTAGATCATATGAAGCTGTTCAGGAAGTTGCTTTTTGATAATGGTTTCGGTCATCACCAGGTCCCCTTTTCTCCCTTCATAGACCAGCTCGGCACGAGCCCCCTCCTCACCCGGGGTCCCTTCCAGATGGGTGAAGCTCTTCAGGCCGGGCTGCCATTCAGACAGTTTATCGCTCTGTATGAACAGTTCGACCACGGTCTGTCTTGGAAGATGGATCAGGATCTCGGTGGTATATTTCATGTTGGGTCCGTTTCAGATGCATAAACAAAGTTAGCACTGATTTGTTTGCCTGCTCTATTTTACCATTTAAGGAATTTTCACCGATATTCCCTCTCCGTTTCACCTGATCCGGATCGGACACTGTAGATTTGATCCGTACCAAATCATCGTCTTATGTCAAAAAAAGTCTTAATCATCGGAGGGGGCGTGGCCGGATTGTCCTCCGGCATATACGGCCAGCTCAACGGGTATGACACCGAGATACTGGAGATGCATTCCTTACCCGGGGGACAGTGTACGGCCTGGAAGAGAAAGGATTACACTTTTGATTACTGCATTCACTGGCTGGTTGGCTCCTCCCACGGTCCTATGCACGATATTTGGAAAGAGACCGGTGCGCTGGATGAAAATACCAAGATCTGGGATCCGGATATTTACGTGACCATGCGGATGCCCGATGGGAGCGATTTCATTATTTATGCCGATATAGACCGGTGGGAACAGTATCTGGCAAAGTTGGCACCGGAAGATGTAGAGCCGATAGCCAGGATGTGCGGCCATATGCGGAAAATGGCCACTATGCAGTTTTTTGAAGATCCTGCTTTTCGGAGAAGTGCACTGGACTATGCCCGTTTCATGGTAAAGAGCGGACCGGCACTCAGGCTTTTCATGAAGTACGGGAAAACCCCTCTTGCCAGGTATTTCAATGAACTGGGATTTAAAAGTAATGTGTTGCTAAAGCCTTTAATGGCAATAGCGGGAAGTATGGAG
>CAYRLP010000337.1:0-4097 GCA_964424935.1 uncultured Bacteroides sp. | reverse complement strand
GTTCTGTTCGGTGCCATTGGAGACCCCAGGTATGATAATGATCCAAAGGCCAAAGTAAGGCCGGAGCAGGGGTTGCTAGCCATGCGGAAAAAGCTGGGATTGTATGCCAACATACGCCCGGTAACCACCTTTAGCTCGCTGCTGCATAAATCCCCCCTTCGGAAGGACCTGGTGGAAGGTGCGGACTTCGTGGTCATCCGTGAACTGACCGGAGGGATCTACTTCGGGGAGCCCAGGGGAAGATCGGAGGACCAGCATACTGCCTACGATACCTGTGTATATACCAGGGATGAAGTCGAACGTATCCTGAAGCTCGGGTTTGACTATGCAGCAAAAAGGAATAAACGGCTTACGGTGGTTGACAAGGCCAATGTGCTGGCCAGTTCCAGGTTATGGCGGGAAATTGCACAGGAGATGACCCCCGCCCATCCGGAGATCGAAGTGGACTATATGTTTGTGGATAATGCAGCCATGCAGATCATCCAGTGGCCCAAAAAGTTTGATGTCATGGTTACCGAGAACATGTTCGGGGACATCCTCTCCGACGAAGCCAGTGTGATCACCGGATCACTTGGATTGCTTCCCTCAGCATCGGTGGGGATCCATACCTCCGTATTTGAGCCTATCCACGGTTCATATCCGCAGGCTGCCGGAAAGGATATAGCCAATCCATTAGCCACGGTTTTATCCGCTGCCATGATGCTTGAGCTGGCACTTGACCGAAGTGAAGAGGCCAGGGCCGTCAAAAAAGTTGTGGATCGTTCCATGGATGAGCGGGTTGTCACCGAAGATATATCTGAAGGGAAATCCTACCGCACTTCGGAAGTGGGGGATTGGCTTGCAGCCAACCTGTAAAATGCTAAATGTTCCGTTCTGGCCGGTGTACCTTTCGCTCCAGGAACCAGACGGTGATCCCTGCCCGGGTATCCTCCCAATGGTGATACTCTTCAAATCCCACGTAATGATAGAGCTTCCGAACCATTTTCACCGTGGTTTCAATCAGGATGGGCAACTGCAGCTTTTCTGACAATCCGAACAGGTAGTCCCGGATATCAGCCAGGCCGTTCAGGCCTTTATTATCGGGGATCAGTGGCAGGTGGAGTTTATGCTTCTGGCAATAAAATTCTTCTGCTCCGCTGCCTTATAGTAGCTTTCGATGTATTCGATCATATCCATCCGTTCCTCCTCCTCCATGTATTCAAAGGAACGTATGAGATTCTCGATATCCTCCCGGTAAGATGTAAGCCACCGGACGGTCTTCTCATGTACCTCTTCATCCCTGCAGGCACCCAGGTAGTAACGTTCCTTGACGTTTGCGATATCCAGGTCTTCTCTCGGGGTCGCATAGACTGTATTCACCAGCCCGCAATAATCAAAATCATAGGGGACCGGGATAAAACCGGAGGTACTATATTCCTTGGATTTAAGGATCTTCAGGTTATGCCTTCCGGTCACCGAAAAGTCACCCTGTCCGACCATATAACTGTAAAAGGCCACTTTATCCATCCATTCCTTGTTTACAGTGGCAAGGGACAGCCGGTCATTTTTAATGGGCATGCAATTGTTCCGTTCGGCCATCATCTCTTCCGGCTCGATAATAAAACCCCAGCCTTCGGTCACCTTGTCATCCCGTCCCGTATCAATATACTTCAACCAGACCAGCCTCACATTAAAGCTGTATGGCGAGAGCAGGTTATAAATCTTGTAACACAGGTATTCCCTGAGCACGTAATCCAGAAACCTGGTGCCTGTTCGGCAGTGGGTGACCAATTTAAGTTTGTTCACTTCAGCCAGCTCTTCGGTCTCAATGCCGGCATGTTTGATGTTCAGCCATATGGGAGCAACGCTGGTGCAGTAACCCAGCCTGAAAATACCACGTGCCTTGATACGGACATTATGGGTCACCTGGAAGGTATCGTTCACATGGCAGGTCAGTTCGGCCGGTTGATACTCTTCCTTCATTCTGGCCCTTTGAAAATGCTTGAGATCTGTCTTCAGGGTAAGATTCAGCGGCTCCTGGATTCCGAAGAGATCCCTGTAAACCGCCAGGGTGTCTTCAAAGGTGGGATATTCATCTTGCTGTGCAGAAAGTGGAATGCAGGAAAATGCAGCTAGTAACAGCAAGAAGAATAGATTACGCATGAACCAAAAGTTTACCAAATATAACCAAGCTTTCCTGAAATTGTTTGCTGCTTTTGCAGCTTCCAGATTAAAAATACAAATTAGTCCAGGAAAGACAATCCGTAAACTTTTTTAAATTAGCATTTCCGTGAAGTATAACCTTAAACTGATCGATTATGTCACGTCCAGTCACTTTATTCACCGGCCAGTGGGCCGACCTGCCCCTGGAAACCCTGTGTGAAAAAGCAAAACTGTTTGGTTACGATGGCCTGGAACTAGCCTGCTGGGGAGATCATTTCGAAGTTGACAAGGCGGATGAGAACTACTGCAGGGAAAAACGGGCACTGCTTGACAAATACGGACTGAAAATCTTTGCCATTTCCACCCACCTGGTGGGGCAGGCTGTATCGGACCGGATCGATGAGCGTCACAAAAGCATCCTCCCGGATCACGTCTGGGGAGACGGGGACCCTTCCGGGGTAAATAAACGGGCTGCCGAAGAGGTGATAAAAACCGGCCAGGCTGCGGCCCGCCTGGGTGTGAAAGTAGTGAACGGATTTACAGGAAGCCCGATCTGGCATCTGCTTTACAGCTTTCCTCCTACCCCTGCCTCCATGATAGACCAGGGATTTGAACAATTTGCCAGCCAGTGGAAACCGATCCTGGATGCCTATCAGAAAGCAGGCGTGCGTTATGCGCTGGAGGTCCATCCCACCGAGATCGCCTTTGATATAAGCTCCGCCCAGAAAGCACTGGAGGCACTGAACCACCATCCGGCCTTCGGATTTAACTTTGACCCCTCCCACATGGGATACCAGGGAGTCGATTATGTAGCATTTATTCACCGGTTCCAGGACCGGATCTTTCATGTGCACATGAAGGACGTGTACTGGTCGGATGTACCCGTACAGGCCGGTGTTTTCGGAGGACACACGGAGTTCGGGGCCCCGGGCAGATACTGGGATTTCCGTTCCCTGGGACGCGGAAAAATCAATTTCGAGGAGATTGTCCGGGCACTGAACCGCATTGGCTACGACGGCCCCCTGTCGGTGGAATGGGAAGACAGCGGCATGGACCGGGAACACGGGGCCAGAGAGGCGGCTGACTTTGTAAAACAGGTGGACTTTCCTCCTTCCGCCATCGATTTTGATGCAGCCTTTGAAGAGTAGGACCATGGCACACAGAAGTCATTTCAGACGGATTCTTCCCATTCTGCTTACCCTGGTCCTGGGAACCTGTCCTCTCTGGTCGCAGATGGGCTCCTGGACCCACTTCCGGGGTTCCGGGCTGAACGGGATCTCTGCGGAAACCGGTTTTCCCTCCACTTGGAACGATTCTGTGAACATCGCCTGGAAGGTACCTGATCCGGGAAAGGGATGGTCCTCCCCGGTGGTATTCGAGAACCAGGTCTGGTATACCACAGCCATTCCGGAACGGAGGGAGATGCGGGCTGTCTGCGTGGATCTCCAAAGCGGCGAAATACTTTACAATAAGCTGATCTTTCAGCCCGACAGACTCTACCGGATTCATGCAGTGAACAGCTATGCTACCCCCACCCCGGCCATAGAAAAAGGCTATGTGTACGTCCATTTCGGACGATACGGCACGGCCTGCCTGAACACTGCCACGGGCGAAACGGTGTGGAAACGCACCGATATGCAGTGCGAGCATATCCAGGGTCCCGGTTCATCCCTGTTCCTGTATAAGGATAAACTGATTGTCCACCTGGAGGGAACCGATGTGCAGCAGATTCTGGCCCTGGACAAACGAAGCGGTGAAACCCTGTGGACCGCCCAACGCCCCCGGGACATCTATGCCCGGATGCCGGAAATCGGCAGGAAAGCCTATGTTACTCCCATCATTATCCAAGTGCATGGACGGGACCTTCTGATCAGTAACGGATCGGGGGCCTGTATCGCCTACGATCCGGAAACAGGCAGGGAGGTCTGGCGCGTTGTCCAGGGAGAGGACTCCAC
>CAYRLP010000336.1:0-4128 GCA_964424935.1 uncultured Bacteroides sp. | reverse complement strand
GCCGGATACGGGTTCCTGGGTCTGGCATCCATCATGGGACTTCTGAATGTGGTCCTTTTTGCAGTGCTGAACCCTTCCAATAAAACAAAGCTCGAAGCAGTGGTCAGGCAGGTGAGCAATGTGAACCATCTGACCCTGATTGTCGGACTCTATTTTATGACAGCCGGCGTCTTCCTGGGGGGCGTATGGGCCAACGAATCCTGGGGCCGCTACTGGGGATGGGATCCCAAGGAGACCTGGGCCCTGATCACCGTTCTGGTATATGCATTTGTGGCCCACATGCACCGGATTCCCGGGTTACGTGGTAGGTTCGCCTTTAATCTGGGAGCCTTCATCGGATATGGTTCCGTATTGATGACCTATTTCGGGGTGAACTATTTTCTCGGCGGGATGCACTCCTATGCCAGTGGCTCGTCGTTTAAGATCCCCCTGTGGACTTATGTGATATTCCTGTTGCTGACCGGCCTGGCGGTGCTGGCTTACAGAAGACAGCAGAAATATCTGCCGGATACGGGTTCGCAGGAACCGTAACGATCAGTAGGGTACTTCGTTGATTCCGGAATGGTCCCTGGCTCCAAAGTCCATCACACAGTTGGTCCGGTATCGCGTATGTGGACGGATGGCAACCCCGATGGAATTGAAGTCCGTGGAAAGAATATTGCCGCGGTGACCAAGGTCCTTCACCCCTTCGTCGATCAGAAGGCTCAGCACGATATCGATGGCTCGTTCATATCCATAGGAGCAGTTCTCCCCCACATGGTTATAAGGGTTTCCAAGCAGGGGTTCGAAACGCTGCTTGAATCCCTGGTGACCGGTCCTTCCCTCCCGGCCTGATTCTATGGCATGCTCCCGGGCCACGGCGGACAGATCTGCCTCCGGCATAAGGGGGGCAAGCCGGTCCAGTTTTTTCAGATCCCTGCGGAGCGACCTTACATACGAGTTGTTCTCCACCTGCATTTCCCGGAGATAACTTTCCAGGAATGTTTCGGCGAAGAGGGGTCCATTGTACCGGGCAAGGTTCATAAACAGGATCACCTTTTTTTCCTCTTCATTCAGGTAATCGAGGTCCGCTGCCGTATTCAGTTCCCTGACTGTTCCGGCATCCCAGGAGGACCACGGACCCGACTGCGCTGTCAGCGGAGCCGTGGCAGCCAGTAACAGGATCAGGCAGACCTTATGAACCGGGATATGCAAGATATACCTCATAACCATTCAGTATTTCAAATCCAAGCTCCCTGTATATCCGGACAGCGGTCCCGTTGTCACGGTGCACCTCCAGCTTCACAGGGGTACCCTTTTCCATTGCACACTTCAGTGATTCCAGGGCCAGTTTCCTGCCATATCCCTTCCCCTGCACGGAGGGCAGAACAGCAACATACTGGATGATCACCCTACGCCCGTCCCAGGTCAGCCAGGAAGTCCCGATGACCCCTTTGGATTCATCCTCAAGAACCAGGAATCTTCCACCCATTGCATTACAGCGTACAATGGTTTCATGAGAATCGCCCCGCTCGGGACGGTAGACCCCGGTTTCTTTCCATATCTTTTCAATCTGAGGGAAATCGCCCTGACGGTAATCTCTGATGATCATAAGTATCAGGCTTTAACCACATACACCTGGCCGGTCTCATACCGGATGACCTTGATCGCAGACCCCTTCTCAATTAAGCCATATTCTGATTTGGCATCATAAAGCTTATCCTTGATCATCACCTTGCCGGAGGGCCGCAGCACGGTATGGGCCACTCCAAGCTCTCCGACCAGGGATTTTTGCGCGGTTTCCACGCCGATGAATCCCTCTTCAGTGCGCTGCTCGCTTTTCAGGGAGAGGTTGCTGAATGCGGTAGTCGTTAACAGCTTCCGGGTGGCCCAGAGTGCAAATATGACCCCCAGCAGGACGGACACCAGAACCAGGCTAAGGGATTTCATCAGGATCCCGAGACCCTCTCCGGTAAATTCGGGGTCCTCGAATACAACATTATCAACCAGGCTGAGTGTGAGTCCGGTAATGACTGCAATAATACCGGCCACACCGGCCACACCGAAACCGGGTATGGCAAATATTTCCACCATGATCAGGATGACCCCCACGATAAACAGGATCAGTTCCCAGTTTTCAGCCATGCCTTCCAGGTAGAGCGGTGCAAAATAGAGCAGGGCGGCTACAATGGCTGCACCCAGGGGAAAACCAATGCCCGGGGACTGGAGTTCGAAATAGATCCCCCCGATGATAATCATGATAAGAATACCGCTGACCACGGGATTGATCAGTAAACCGATCAGTTTATCAACCCCGGTCTGGGTGTATGTGCTCAATTCATATTCCTTAATTCCCAGTTTGGCAATGACCTCTTCTATGGAGGTGGCCGTTCCTTCGCAATAACCGTGGGCCATGGCCTCGGAAGCGGTAAAGGTCAGTACCTGGCCGGTGTCGCTGACTCCTTCCACAAAAAGCCGGGGATCCACCATCGCTTCGGCAATGGCAGGATCCCGATGCCAGGTGATCAGGGTATCCCTTCCAGAGATCAGGGTGTCTTTTCCGTGGGCCTCGGCAGTGGCACGCATGGTGGCCCTCATATAGGACTGGTATTTGTCCGGAACCTGTTCCCCGGTCTGGTTGACCACCGTAGCGGCCCCTATCTTTCCGCCGGGATTCATGTAAATACTGTCACAGGCAATGGCAATAAGCGCACCGGCAGAAGCGGCATTGTCATTGATAAACACGTGGACCGGCATGGAGGCATTCAGGATCTTGGTCCGGATGGAGTCTGCCGAACTCACCTCTCCGCCATAGGTATTTAACTCCAGTATCACGACGTCGGCCTGCATGGAAAGTGCCTTTTTAAAGGCTTCCTGGGTGATGCGCCAGGTGGGTGCAGCAATATTGTCCTTGATGGAGAAGGTAAAAACCAGGGTTTGCTTCCCGGACACGGAGTCCTGGGATGCAATTTCTTGTGCCGCTGCCTGGCCGGTTAGTACCACGACCAGCAATACAGCGAGAACCATATATGTGGCTTGCTTCATAAGGAACACTATATAACTTCAAAAGTAAGAATATTTTCTGCTAAATTTGTGGGATCATTCAAAACTACCCTCCCTATGGACTTAAATGAACTCACAGCCATATCCCCGGTCGATGGACGCTACAGGTCTAAAACAGAGGTGCTGGCGAATTATTTTTCAGAATTCGGGCTGATCAGGTATCGGGTTAAGGTTGAAGTGGAATACTTTATTGCCCTCTGCGAGGCAGGGATTCCCGGCCTGGGGGATGTCAGCGGGGAGAAGCAGGAGGAACTGAGAAGGATCTATACCGGGTTTTCGACCGGGGATGCTACCAGGATAAAAGAACTGGAAAAGGTTACCAACCATGATGTAAAGGCCGTGGAGTATTTCCTTAAGGAGGAGTTTGACAGGATGGGGATGGATCCGTATAAGGAGTTCATACATTTCGGGCTGACTTCCCAGGATATTAATAATACGGCCACCCCGCTTTCCCTTAAGGATGCCATGGAGGTCGTCTATTATCCCCAGCTGGATCAGCTGACCCAGGAACTTGAAAAACTGGCTTCCCAGTGGGATGAGATTCCCATGCTTGCCAGGACGCACGGTCAACCCGCCTCTCCTACCAGGCTCGGGAAGGAGATCAGGGTTTATATCGAAAGGCTCGATGTACAGCTGGAGCAGCTGGAGGAAATTCCCGTACCTGCCAAATTCGGGGGAGCCACCGGCAATATGAACGCCCATGTGGTCAGCTACCCGGAGGTGGACTGGTTCAGTTTCGGGGAACATTTTGTGGGGGATGTGCTGGGTCTGAAGCGTTCCTGGCCCACCACCCAGATTGAGCATTATGACAACCTGGCGGCCATGTTCCATGCTTTTGAAAGAATTAACACCATCCTGCTGGATCTGTGCAGGGACATGTGGACCTATATTTCCATGGAGTACTTCAAGCAGAGGATCAAAAAGGGGGAGATCGGGTCCTCCACCATGCCGCATAAGGTGAATCCCATTGATTTTGAAAATGCAGAAGGAAACCTGGGAATGGCCAATGCCGTATTTTCACACCTGGCCGCCAAACTGCCTGTATCCAGACTGCAGCGTGATCTGAGCGATTCAACCGTGCTGCGG
>CAYRLP010000335.1:0-4145 GCA_964424935.1 uncultured Bacteroides sp. | reverse complement strand
GCTCAAAACTATCCTGCATAAACGCAATGGTGGCCAGTAGGTCCCATGCATAGGAATACCCCGGATCCGAGGCAACGGCTGCATGTAGCTTCTGTTTTGCATGCACAGTATCCATCTCCTGCCAGTGAACGAGAGCGTAATAATAGAGGGCCTTTGCATATTCCGGGTACGCTTCCAGGGCCAGTTCCAGTTCCTGTTTGATCATTGCCGGATCCGCCTTATTATTGTAGTACAGGATGGCCATCTCCGTATTTTCCCTGGCCACTCTGGGGACCCGGTGCAGGTTTCCGAACAGGCGGTCCTTGTAAAAATAGAACGCAACCAGCAGGGCCAACACAAAGAGGGGTACCAGGTAGCGTCTGATCACTTTGTTCCTGGCAAACCAGTTCACATCTGACGCCGGTTGTTCCTCTTTTGGCTTGAACCCGACCTCTGCGGCCGGTTTCGTTTTCTTAAGCCCCTCCGGTGTGATATCGAAAATCCAGAAAAAAATGGCTGTTACAGGGAATCCTATAATTACAAGGAGATCAACTATCGTAGGCAACCAGGAGGGCAGACTGAGAGGATCTTCAAGGTTGCCAACTAACTCAATAATCACAAAGGCAACACCTGCATACCAGGCGACTAATCGGACTACATTCCGGCGCTTTGCCTCTTCCCAGAAACGCCGAAGCCCGGACATTTTTATTGTATCTCCTGGTCCAGCATCAGCATCAGAGGTTGGGAGATCCGGAACCGTCAGGCCCTCGTTGGTGATGGCATAAACTTCAACATGCGATCCTTCCTCCTCCAGGTCACAGGCTTTCAGGTAGCTTATCTCTATTCCGGACTGGTTCCTGACCTCTTTAAAGATTTTTCCGGAGACCAGAATACCACCCGACAGGGCCTGGGATCTCATCCGGCGGGCCACCTGGATGCTGTCTCCGTATGCCTCCTCCTCAGTAAACATGATGTCTCCCAAGTGGATACCGATCTTCACCAGGACAGCGGTATCTTCCCGGAATGCCCGTTGCATCTCGATGGCACACTGTACGGCTTCCACGGCGCTGGTAAACAGACTCAATGAATCGGATGCGCTGTTCGAGTGGATTTTTCCGTGGTAGGTTTCGGCCAACCGGTTTAAAACCTCCCGGTACCGTTTCTTTAATTCAGCAGCTTTGGGTTCATCCTGTTGAACCAGGGTAGAATAACCATCAATCTCAGAACAGACGATGGCTGCAAGCTGTCGGGTACCGGCCATACACAAATTTAATACAGAATCCGGAAATTCCTAAAAATCAGACTGTCGTGTAAGGCCGTTGGGCCGGGGAATTGTGTCGGGCCGATGAATCCGGGGGGACCAGGGACCTTTCAGGAATCTGACCACTTAACCGTGCCAGCCACGGGTGCGGCCCTGCAGGTTATCCAGGACATCGATGGTGGTGTTTACATCCTCCACCACCTGCCAGTCAAACATGCCTACACAGATGAAGTCGGCTCCCTTCTGAAAGGCCCAGTTAAATCCGTCCTTGGGTTCAATGGCCCCGGCGGCAAGCACTTTGAATCCCATCACGGGCACCGTGGCCCGTTCCACAAATTCGGCAGTCCGGTCTGGATAGAGGCAGAAGATGTTCTGATGAAACTTATTGTGATCCAGGTAGTTTTCCCCGTCCACTTCAAAGGGCACCCGGTTCTCGATGGGGTGTGCCGACCAGTATTTGTCGTGGTGCATGGTCTTCATGTAGTAGTCCGGGATGATCCCGTATGCTTCGGTGGCGATCAGGGCATCCACGGTATGGGAGGCCAGGCCAGCTGTGTATCCCTGCCTGCGGATGTGGTCCATCATCTTCTCCACCACATCGATCCGGTTATCCCGGACCAGCCAGTCCACCTGGTTCCCCTGGATCTGTACAATGTCCACCCCGAAATCAATGGCTTTGTCAATGTAGACATAGTAGTCGTTCTTCTCCAGGTCGGGATGCACCTGGGAGATCACCTTGATCTTACTTCCGGTTGCCTTCTTGTACTTGGCTATCAAGGCATTGGTGGGGAACCCGATATTGATGGTATTGATGCCAGCCTGCTCCGCAAGCATCAGGGTCTCATACACCTTGCGCTCCGTATTGTAGGCCTTGAAAAGGGAAGAGACATAGATCAGGTCCCGGGAATGGGCCCAGCCTCCAACCAGGTTGCCCCCGGCCACCAGCCGGCTGATCTCGTGTGGACCGATCTTTCCCTTGGGCAATTCGCCCTTTAACTCGTTCAAGGTTGAAAAATTTAGCTGGATGGTGGCTCCTGACATTACATCCACCTCTTTCCCGGCATGGCGGAACGCACCCCAGCCCATGGCTCCCAGGAAAGGAAGCGTCGCCAGGTTCTTCAGGGCTTCGCGTCTTGAGCTTATCCCTGCCGTGTCTTCCTGATCTTCCGGTCCACCACCCTTAGCTCTCCGAAAAAGCAGCTGGATGCCATAACCGGTCTGGCTGCTCAGAACAAACCAGAGTAACAGGAATGCCTCAATAAAGTTGCGGTTTACAATGTAGAAATGACCCTCGGGCGATCCGAACAGGGAGGTGCCAAAAGGCGGATAGGCAAAGTAATAGAGCAGGAGCAGCAGGATGCCCCCTGCTGAAGCGATCCGGATAAACACTCCCAGGAATAGAGCCAGGCCGATCAGGATCAACCCGTATACATTCAGAAAATCCAGCACCTTTAGCATGCCTTCACCCGAGGCCAGCCAGTGATAGAAACCCGAAAGGAAGCCTGTGGCATTGGCCAGATAGCTCTCGGCTGACCATTCTTCCATGAACAGTTTGGAAAGCCCTTCATAAAGAAAGTGCCACCCGATGGCGGCACGAATAATGGTCAGAACCAACTTTTTCACCTGGGAGTTTTGCATGGATCGAAGTATTATACCCGTTTAACCCGGACGGCAGACGGCCCTTTGGGTCCCTTTTCCAGTTCAAAGGACACCATGTTGCCCTCCATTATCTCGTCCTCGAATTCGTTGATATGGACAAAAATGCTCTCCTGTGTGACCGAATCACGGATGAAACCATACCCTTTGGAATTGTTAAAAAAGGTGAGCCGGCCCGTCCGGATGGGATCTTCCTTCATGGAATCATCCATCTTGGGTACGCTTACCTCAATGTCCTCTGCTTTGGTCTTTGTACGGGTAGATGGGTCAGGGGGGGTATCCGTTAGCATCCCATTCTCATCAACATACGCGATCATATCGTCCAGGCCGCTCTTCTTTTCACCTTCCTTGCGGGCAAGCCGTTTCTTTTCCTTTTCCTGTCTTTTTTTCTCTTTCTTCTTTTGTAATTCTTTTTTGTTGAATGATTCCTGAGATCGGCCCATAAAATTGATTTGGTTTATAATGCTTTATCCATCAAAGTTAGCTTTTTTTTCAGATTAAACTATTCACCTGATGAATCATCTAATCCAATGAAAGAACCATATTTGTTGTATCTTTAACCGTAACAATCCTTCAACCCATGAAATACCTCCTAATACTTACCGCATCACTTATACTCACGACGGTCTCCCAGGCCCAGAACAGGGTCGTTTACGGGAACCTGACGGCCTATAATGCCTTCCCTGTCATGAATGTGCAAGTCACTTCCAAGAAAGCCAAAGCCACTACCATGTCAGATACCCTGGGACAGTTCTCTATCGTATGCCTGGAGAAAGATGTTATTCAGATCAAGCCGAAGGTTTTTAAACCAGTTAACATGAAGGTGGACGATGAGACTGATACGGTTAACATCAACCTGGTGTTCATCGACACTAAAAAGAACCGGGAACTGGCGGTAAATTCAGGATTTATGACCGAAACCAACCTGAACTATGCCGTGGCTAACCTGGAAGAGCAAAACAATGATTACTGCAAGTACACGGATATCTATACCTTGCTGCAGGCAGAGGCAGGTTCCGGCATTACGATCTCAAATAGTGGAAGTATCATCATCCGGGGCGGAAAAAACTCTTTTAGTGGTGCCACCGAGGCATTGATTGTGGTGGACGGACAGCCTACCACCAACATTGATTGGATCCGTCCCTGCTATGTCAGGTCCGTCCGGATACTGAAAGACAGCGACGCCACCATCTATGGAGCAAGAGGGGGTAACGGGGTGGTGGTGATCACCACTAAATAACAATTTGAT
>CAYRLP010000334.1:0-4158 GCA_964424935.1 uncultured Bacteroides sp. | reverse complement strand
CCTTGGTTCCATCATCTTCTGGTTACTTGGTTATACCCTGATGTACGGAGAGGACATCGGCGGCTTTCTGGGAAAAGTATCCCTATTCTTCGGAAGTGATGAAATAAATGGGGTCCCGGATAAGGCATCACTGATGTTCCAGACCGTATTTGCCGCTACAGCCGCCACCATCGTTTCCGGAGCAGTAGCCGAGCGTACGAAATTCTCAGCTTACATATTTTTCAGCATTGCCATTACCGCAGTCATTTACCCGATATCCGGACACTGGGTATGGGGAGGCGGATGGCTCTCTACACTCGGTACTCCATTCCACGACTTTGCAGGATCCAGTGTGGTGCACTCCGTGGGTGCCTGGGTCGGACTCACCGGCGCAGTCATAATCGGTCCGCGTCTGGGCAAATACTCCGCCGACGGAAAAGCACGGGCCATCCCGGGACAGAACCTGGCCTATGGTGCCCTGGGCGTCTTCATCCTGTGGTTCGGCTGGTTCGGGTTTAACCCGGGATCCCAGCTGGCTGCAGCAGGAAGCGATAACGCCAAAGCCATCTCCCATATTTTCATCACCACAAACCTGGCTGCCGCCGCAGGTGCCGTAACGGCCATGGCGGTAACCTGGATGAAATACAAGCGTCCGGGTCTTTCCCTGACCCTGAATGGGGCCCTGGCCGGATTGGTGGCCATTACCGCAGGCTGTGATGTTGTGAGTCCTGGTGGTGCCGTTATCATCGGTGTCCTGGCAGGGACTCTCCTTGTATTCGGTGTGGAATTCATTGATAAAGTGCTGAGAATTGACGACCCGGTGGGTGCCATCTCTGTTCACGGTCTTAATGGTGCCCTGGGAACCATTCTGGTCGGTCTGTTCAGCACCAGTAATGGTCTGTTCTATGGCGGAGGTGCCGCTCAGCTTGGATCACAGGTTCTTGGTGTACTTGCGATCGGAGCCTGGGCTATCGCAACGGGTTTCATTCTGTTCTTCATACTGAAGAAGACCATCGGGGTCCGTGTATCCAGAAGAATCGAGGAAGAAGGACTGGATATTTATGAACATGGCGAGTCTGCCTATAACTAAGCCTTAAACCTCAGCGCATTAAGAGAATTACTGCGCACTATAAACTGCGAAGAAAGGGGCTGTTCTATGGAACGGCCCCTTTCAATTTATAAGTTTTGAACAGGATTCCGTTGCAAAAACATATTACATAGATATAATTTGTTTTGATTCGTAATATTTATCCCTATCTTTGTCAGGCTAAAAATATTGATGAAAACCCATTCAAATATCACAAAGGGGTATATTGCTGATAGGATGGCCAGGTCGGGATGAGAATGGTATGTACAAAATAAAGAAAAGCCGTTCTCAGATCAGGTCGAGAACGGCTTTTTTTGAATAGACCCTAAACTAAATGACTCTCAAAGCAGTGGATGATATGGAACACGTGAGACCTGAACAGGCTGGATTATACAGAAGTGAATTTGAGCACGACAACTGTGGCATCGGTTTCGTGGCACATCTGAAGGGAAAGAAATCGCATTCGATCATTCAGCGCGGACTGGAGACCCTGGTAAACATGACCCACCGGGGAGCCGAAGGTGCGGACAGCAAAACAGGCGATGGTGCAGGAGTGATGATCCAGATACCCAGGGACTTCTATCTTATACAGGGATATACCATCCCACACGAGGGACAGTTTGGAACGGGATTGGTGTTTCTTCCCAGGGATGCAGCCGAAGCCAAGACCTGTGAAGAGGCCCTGGTCCAGATCGTCAACGATGAGGGAGTCGACTTCATCGGATTCAGGGAGGTCCCGCGGGATAACAGTGTGATCGGAGATATTGCCAGAAAGGCCGAACCCAACATGAAACAGATCCTTCTGGGCGCCGATCTGCCTCAGGAAGAACTGGAGCGGAAACTTTACATCATCCGGAAACGGACCGAAAAACATGTGGCAGCCTCCAAAATGAGAGAAAAAGGCCTCTTTTATCTGCCGAGCCTTTCCACCCGGATCCTCATATACAAAGGAATGCTTACCTCCGAACAGCTCGGAGAATACTTCCTGGATCTTCAGGATCCCCGGATGGAAAGCGCCATTGCCCTGGTTCATTCCCGTTTCAGTACCAACACCTTTCCCAGCTGGGACCTGGCCCAGCCTTTCCGGATGCTGGCGCATAACGGCGAGATCAATACGATAAAGGGAAACCGTTTCTGGATGACGGCCAGGGAGTCAATCCTGAAATCGGAGGTGCTGGGTGACCTGAACAAAATATACCCGGTCATCGAGCCAAACAAGAGTGACTCAGCCTCCCTGGATAATGTGCTGGAATTCCTGGTTATGAGCGGAAAATCCCTTCCGTTTGCCATGTCGGTTCTGATCCCTGAGTCCTGGAACGAGAAAAATCCCATTTCACACGAACTCAAGGCCTTCTACCAGTACCATTCCACCTTTATGGAACCCTGGGATGGTCCAGCATCACTTATTTTCAGTGACGGACGTTACATCGGGGGAATGCTGGACCGGAACGGGCTTCGACCCTCACGATACGTAATCACCAAAGACGATCTGATGGTGATGGGCTCGGAAGTGGGGGTTCAGACCTTTGAGCCCGAGGAGATCCGTGAAAAGGGGCGGCTGAAGCCCGGGAAGATCATCCTGGTGGATGTGCAGGAAGGAAAAATCTACCGGGATGAGGAACTCAAGGCAAAGCTTGCTTCGGCCCATCCCTATCTGAGCTGGATCGATAAGAACATGGTCAACCTGGAAGAGATCCAGACCGGTAATGTGGTAGCCCCCGGACTGGGTGAGGATTACCAGCAGTACCTGACCTCTTTTAACTACAGCCGGGAGGATATAGAGACCATTATCAAACCCATGGCCGCATCAGCCAAGGAACCCATCGGATCCATGGGAAATGATGTCCCTCCTACGGTGTTGAGCAAGAAACCCTACCGGTTGTTTTACTACTTCAAGCAGCACTTTGCCCAGGTGACCAACCCGGCCATAGATCCCATCCGGGAAGAGCTGGTAATGACCCTTACCGGATATCTGGGATCCCTTCAGACCAATGTCCTGGATGAGAACCCGGACCATGTGAAAATGGTCAAGTTCAAAAGTCCGGTAATCAACAACACCTATTTCCAGGTCGTAAAGAACCTGAGATACAAAGGGTTCTCCAACCGGGTCATCCCCATCCTTTTCGAGGCAAACAAAGGTGCAGCCGGACTGGAAGAAGCCGTGGAAAAAATCTGCATGGAAGCGGAAAAAGCAGTGGATGAAAACAATAATTATATCATCCTGTCCGACCGGAACATCACGGAGGATCTGGCTCCCATCCCTTCCATTATGGCGGTCTCAGCCGTGCATCATCACCTGATCAATAAGCGGAAACGGATGCAGATCGATATTGTCCTGGAATCGGCCGAACCCCGTGAAGTCATGCATTTTGCCCTGCTGTTCGGTTACGGGGCCAGCATTATCAACCCTTATATGAGCTTTGCTATTATCGAACAGCTTGTTCAGAACAGGGTCATCCAGCAGGATTTTGAGAAGGCCCAGGAAAATTACATTGAGGCCGTGAACAAGGGCCTGCTGAAGATTCTCTCCAAAATGGGGATCAGCACCCTTCGGAGCTACCGTGCCGCCCAGATCTTTGAAGCCATTGGGATCCACCCGAAGGTCATAGACCGCTACTTTGAAGGAACGGTATCGCGTATCGGTGGCATCGGGATGGAAGAGATTGCTGAAGAGGCCCTCATCCCCCACCGGAACGCTTATTCCGAAGATGTCCATTCGATCATACTTACCGAAGGGGTTTATGCCTACCGGAAATACGGGGAACACCATTCGTGGAATCCAGAATCGGTGGCCCTGCTGCAATGGAGCACACGGAACAATGATTACCAGAAATACAAGGAGTATTCGGCCCTGGTGGACTGCGAAACAATGAAACCCAGTTTTTTGAGGGGATTGCTGACTTACAAGAGGAATCCCATCCCCATCGACGAAGTGGAACCCGTGGAAGGGATCATGAAACGGTTTGTAACCGGGGCCATGTCCTACGGGTCCATCAGCAAGGAGGCGCATGAAGCCCTGGCCATCGCCATGAACCGCATCGGCGGAAGAAGCAATACCGGGGAAGGAGGCGAGGATCCCCTCCGGTTTGAAC
>CAYRLP010000333.1:0-4159 GCA_964424935.1 uncultured Bacteroides sp. | reverse complement strand
GTGAATGACAGGGGTTGCGGGGGAGTAGCGGCCAGGTAGAGTACAGGGAACTGGTAGTGGTTCTTTTCCACGAAAGCCTCCACGGCTTCGGGTTTGTCATTGGTGACCATCAGAAAAGCGACCTTATCCCCGTATTTCCGGTACAGGGCCTGAAACTCTGGCATCTCTGCCACGCAGGGCGGACACCAGGTGGCCCAGTAGTTCAGGATAACCACCTTATTCCTGAGATTGCTGAAATAGTAGGGCTCATTCTTACTCCAGGCCAGGATCCAGTTGTATTCCATATCCGAAAGTTGAGTCTGTTTATCCTCCTTCATGATCCGGGGTGCCTTTATATGCAGAACCCCGCGGTTCAGGGTGGTCAGAATGGCCTTCCTGGGACCCGGGATCAGGAACAGGATGATCAGGACCCAGAAAATAATGTCCCCGGCTTTCTGCCAGGGGGACCTGTTTTCTTTCCACTTGTTAAAACGATCTTTCAGGGTCGCCATGATTTTGCAATTTTCATGCAAATATAGTTTTTCCCTGTTCCTTCGTGCAAGTTTATTATATTTGTTTGCCAACTTAAATCCATGCTGGAAAAACTCAGGATCTTTTTCAAGGAAGAGATCTGGACACACGATCTGACTTCAAAATCAAGGCGCCGGACCTTTCTGATCCGGCAGTCGAGGATCTATATCCTCGCTGTTAAAGGCTTCTTTGAGGACCGGGCAGCCGTCAGGGCGGCCGCTCTGACCTATTTCACCATGCTTTCAATCGTGCCCATTTTTGCCATTGTCTTTGCCATTGCTAGGAATTTCGGGTTTGAGGATATGCTGCACCGGTTCATCAACAACAACATGAAGGAGCAGGAGGAGGTCATGACCTGGCTTACGGGCATGGTGGATAATCTCCTGTCAGGGACCAATGAAGGGGTGATTGCGGGGATTGGAGGGGTCATCCTGTTCTGGTCGGTAATCCAGGTGCTGAACAATATCGAAGCCTCCTTCAATGATATCTGGCAGATCCGCAAGGCGCGGAGCCCGCTGCGAAAGTTCTCCGATTACCTGGCCATCATAATCCTGACTCCTTTTGCCATCGGGATCTCGGGAAGTTACCTGGTGAAGTTTCAAACCACCGCGGAGGAACTTGAATACCTGAAACCACTGGTGATTACACTGATGAAAGCGGTTCCTTATCTCTCCATCTGGGTTCTTTTTACCATGGTTTACCTCGTCATGCCCAATACCAAGGTGAAGTTTCGCAATGCACTGATTGCCGGAATCATTGCCGGCACGGTAGCCATGCTGTTCCAGTCCCTGTACCAGGACCTGCAGATCGGAGTGATGAGGTGGGGCACCCTTTACGGGACTATTGCTTTTATCCCGCTGTTCCTGATGTGGTTGCAGATCACCTGGCTGATCGTGCTGATGGGGGCCGAGCTTTCTTTTGCCTATCAGAATATCGAGAATTACGAATTCGAGGAGAATGCGCTGAAACTGAGTCAGAATAACAAACGGATCCTGACGCTGCTGATCGCACATCAGGTGATCAAGAATTTTGAGGATGGGACGGAGCCATGGAATTCAGAAACCTTGAGCCACGAACTGGGAATCCCCGTTCGTCTGGTAAACCAGCTGGTCTATGAACTGGTGGAAGCGGGTATCCTGGCGGAACTGGCCTCCAACAATCCCAAGGACCGGTCTTATCAGCCCGCCGTGGATATCAGCAAGATTACCGTGGCCTATGTGTACAACCGGATGGAGATGGTGGGGGGAGACCATATGATTGTGACCGAATCCGACGAACTGCATAAGATCACCCAGATCCATGAGCATCTCCTGCATTCCATCCGGGAATCTCCTTCCAACATCCTGTTAAAGGATCTCTGAGCCTTCGCTTTCAGTTTGAAAGAGAACCGGCGATTATATTATTGATTTTGATACTGCAACCGTTTTGAGGTTTACATATTATTACTTATAATTGTACCACAATTTTATGCAATGAGGTTTTACAGGAAGCATAGCGTTCATCATCACCATTCCCATTGGATGGTGTAGAACCCTGTGCAGAGCCTTGTAATCCATATATACATTGAAAGGTTTGCAGCTGCTGCAGGCCTTTTTTTTTAACTGAACCGAATGAAAACATTGCGAGTAGCCATACAGAAATCGGGACGTCTGAGTGAGAAATCCCTGTCCATCCTGAAGGAAGCGGGAATCAGCCTGAACAATGGTTCCAGGAAGTTGAGGTCCCTGTCCGGATCCTTCCCCCTGGAAGTAATTTATCTGAGGGACGATGACATCCCGGAATATGTGCAGGACGGGGTGGCGGATATCGGCATTGTGGGGGAGAATGAGTATGTGGAAAAGGCCTGTGATGTGGAACTTATCCAACGGCTGGGCTACGCCCGGTGCAGGCTCTCCATTGCGATTCCCAAAGCGGATTCTTATGATGGGGTCGAAGACCTGAACGGCAAGCAGATCGCCACTTCCTATCCGGTAATTCTGAATAAGTATCTGCATGAACACGGCGTACATGCAGAGATCCATGTATTGAACGGTTCCGTGGAGCTGGCCCCTTCCATCGGGATGGCGGATGCCATTTTTGATATCGTAAGCTCAGGAAGTACCCTGATCAGCAACGGACTGAGGGAAGTGGATGTGGTCATGCATTCGGAGGCGGTAATAATCGCCAATCCCAGGCTGGATGAGGGAGTAAAGAAGACTCTCGACGCCCTTGTCTTCAGGATCCGAAGTGTGCTGGAAGCGACCAACAACAAGTACATCCTGCTGAATGCACCCAATGAAAACCTGGACAAGATCATTGCCGTCCTGCCGGGAATTAAAAGTCCCACGGTGACACCCCTGGCCGATCCGGGATGGAGTTCCGTACACTCTGTGCTCAGCGAAGAAGCTTTCTGGGAATCCATTGACCGGCTGCGGGAGCTTGGAGCACAGGGGATCCTGGTGATCCCCATCGAAAAAATGATCATTTAACCAGAACTTCCCACCGATGAATATAATTCGGAATCCTGAACGAAACGAATGGCCCCGCTTGCTGAACCGTCCCGGGCTGAATCACCTGGAGTTGGAACAACAGGTGCAGCGCATGATCGATGAGGTGGCTGCAAACGGCGATACGGCCGTAAGAAAATACTCCAGGGAGTTCGACGGTTATGACGGAGCATCCCTCGAAGTATCCGACGCGGAGATCCGTGCCGCGTCCGCCGAAGTCGATCCTGGTCTGAAAGCGGCCATTGAAGTGGCCGTCAGGAACATCCGGATCTTCCATGAAAAGCAGCTGCATCCCTCTCAGACCGTGGAGACGACTGCCGGTGTGCGCTGCTGGCAAAAACCGGTTCCCCTGGACCGGGTTGGCCTCTACATTCCGGGGGGATCGGCCCCGCTGCTCTCTACGGCCCTGATGCTGGGGGTTCCCGCGAAAATTGCAGGCTGCAGGGAAGTGATTCTTACTAGTCCCCCGGATAAAGACGGGAGGTTGAATCCCTCCATTCTGTATATCGCCGGGTTGCTCGGGATAGACCGGGTTTTCCGGGTGGGAGGGGTTCAGGCCATTGCTGCCCTGGCATACGGGACAGAGCAGATCCCTGCAGTGAACAAGATCTTCGGACCCGGGAACCAGTATGTAACCATGGCCAAGCAGATCGTCAGCAGGGATGCGGTTGCCATTGATATGCCGGCCGGGCCCTCCGAACTGGCAGTGGTGGCCGACAGTAACACGAATCCTGCGTTTGTGGCTTCGGACCTGCTTTCCCAGGCCGAGCATGGTCCCGACAGCCAGGTGCTGCTGCTAACGGATTCGGGGGACCTGATCAAGCAGGTGGAACAGGAGTTACAGAAGCAGATGGAAGCTCTGCCCCGGAAAGAGATTGCTGCAAAGGCACTGGAAAACAGCAAGATGATACTCTTGAAGGATCAGGAGGAGATTATGGCAATGGTCAATGCCTATGCCCCTGAACACCTGATCATAATGACCGGGAACTATTCGGAGCTGGCTGAAAAGGTGGTCAATGCCGGATCCGTATTCCTGGGTGAATACACCCCGGAAAGTGCCGGAGATTATGCATCGGGGACCAATCACACCCTGCCTACCAACGGATGGGCCCATGCCTATAGTGGGGTCAACATGGATCATTTTTTAAAGAAGATCACCTTCG
>CAYRLP010000332.1:0-4176 GCA_964424935.1 uncultured Bacteroides sp. | reverse complement strand
GAATATAACCCCGGTCCGTGGCATGGAAGGGGTTAGAGAGGCTTCGGTATTGATTGAAGATTGCAAAGCGGAATGGAGTTTTTTGAACGGGGTGGAATTAAAATGTGCGGTGGCGCACGGATTGGTGAATGCCCGTACATTGATGAACGGGGTAAAAAATGGCAAAATCCAGGTTCACTTCATCGAGGTGATGGCCTGTCCGGGCGGATGCCTGGGCGGTGGAGGACAACCAATTCCCACCAACGAGAAGATTCGTAGGAAACGGACCGAAGCCATCTACGCTGAAGACATGTCCAAAGAAATCCGAAAATCCCACGAAAACCCCGAGATCATCCAAATCTATAAGGAATTTCTGGGGGAACCACTGGGACATAAATCCCATGAACTGCTCCATACACATTACACCGAGCGGGTTCGGTACTAATGTGCGGATCAGATGGTCCTGGTCCTGTCAGTATTCAAGGGGAACGTTATAGATCCAGAGGTTAAGATCCGGTCCTCCTTCGTAGGAAAGCGGGGCCACTATTCCGAAATGATTGGCATCGGATATAATATGCTCGTTGTATACCGAACTCAGCAGGACACTGTCCTGCTCGTATGATTCGCTGTGTTTTGTAAAAACAATCGCTGATCTGGCATCATAGTCAGATGTCTCAAAGGGATCGGACAGCTCAAAGAAATCCAGTCCCGATACCATCTTTTTATCCTCAGTGGTACCCCCCATGTAAATATCGATCGAATCCTGGCCGGTGATGGCATGCATTACCTGGAATTTCACATTCCCTGTCTGAGGATGATTCTTGGTATCAATCTCCCGGATAATCAGCTCCGGATCCTCGGCGGTTCCTCCGACGACCACATTGTAGTAGATGTCCTTCTCCAGCTGAAAAACCTGACTGATGATCACCTCTTTGCTTGCTTCCCGTTTCACGGTAAAAGTGATCTCCTCCGTATCTTCCTGAAGGATTATGGAACCGGGGAAGGCACTGGAATACAGCTGTGCCTCGGGAACCTCAAATCCTGCAGCCTCCCAGACCACACTTTCAAGTCCCGATATGAAGTGATAGAGATAGCAGTAAGCCCGGATTACATCCGGCTCCGGCTCCGGTTCTTTAGTACAAGAAAGAAAGATAACAGGAAGAACAAAGGTCAGTATCAACAGCTTTTTCATGGGTTCAGAGTTATTATTGATCTTCAAAAAGTTCAATGGTTTCGGGTTGCATCAATACCCAAATGGAATAAATTCCCTTGGCGGTTCCCACGGGG
The DNA here is from genome assembly GCA_964424935.1 of uncultured Bacteroides sp. GTDB lineage: Bacteria > Bacteroidota > Bacteroidia > Bacteroidales. The sequence continues at coordinate 2,910 of CAYRLP010000332.1, read as the reverse complement.
ACATTCAGGCAATTTATAGCCGACACGATCATGACCAGGATGCGGGCCCATGACCGGTATGAAAAAAGGCCGATTCCACCAATCACCCCCAGGGAGCTGAAAAACAGGGTGATCAGGGCAATGGTATTTCCGACATAGGTAAGCACCTTTTGGGCGATGGGGTCATGATCAACCAGTTCAAACAGAAACTGGAATCCAAAAAAAATGGCCAGGGCCCCTACAATGCCGAGCAAACCGAATCCAATGTGCAGCGCTCCGACAAAGGAGACATGCTGTTTCATATTTCTTTTCTGTTCCATGATCTGTTCTGGTTAAAGGATGGCTTCAAAAATTGTTCCTAAAAAGTCTTATAGACCTGGTTTAATAGATGGGCTGGTCGAACACCTGCATCTCAATGGAAGATGTTGTGTCGGGATCAATATGGTTTATGATACAAAGATAAACCCATCCGGTGCGAAACGTGGTATTGACCGTGTATGAAAGCAGAACGGAATCTGCCGGCAAGATATTGGCCGGAGTAATGATAACCGAATCCCACATGTCCTCCTCGGTGCTCTCATAATACTCTGTAACCTCCGGGAAACTTGCACCCGAAATCACTTTGTTCTCGGGCAGGTCTCCACCCGCATACACATCCACCGGACCCAGGCCAGGGACGGCATGCAAAAAGCGGTATTTAACCATGCCCGTGGTAGGATAGCGTGTATCCATGGGCTCACACAAAAGATGAGAATCTTCTTCTGAACCCAGCATGGCCAGCATATAAGCTTGGTTTTCATACAGGGAAAAGGACAGGCTGTCGATGGTCGCTCCGGTTTCAGGATTCCTGGTCCGGAACAGCACCTCCTGCTCTGTTGTATCAAGCTGGATGATGGCCTGGGCAGGACTTCCATAGGAATGCGTGCCAAGGACCTGTCCATCAATCTCCCACTGCAAATCATATGTCTCCAGGAGGTAATTATAGTAATACTGGTAGGTATTGAAGGTCTGGGGCAGTGGATCGGGATCCTTCAGGCAGGCTGTCAGGGAGACGGCCAGGACCAGGATGGGGACTGCAGGTTTTATCGTCATGACATTTCAACTTAAAATTCCGGATGCAATTTAGGAAAATAGGAGGATACCATACTAATCTTCTTCGTAGAGAGCCAAAAACTCGAAAGTATTCCCGCTTGATTCAAGGAATCTCATAAAAGACGCAAAGGAGATCACAAGGGTTGCGTTGTTCTCGTTGGGGTGGAAACTTATATGTTCGGCCGATTGCAGGGCAGAGTCGATAAAGAGGTGCACATGGTTCTCATGATCGTTGATGATTCCGAACACCGAAACCGACCCGGCTGACAGCCCCAGGTATTTCTCCATTCTTTTGGGAGAAGCGAATGAGATTTTTCCCTGTTTCAGTTTTTGTTCCAGCTCCCTGATATTGAGCTGTCGCCTGTGGTCCAGGATCACCAGGTAATGCCTGTTGCCTTTGTGATTCCTGAAAAAAAGATTCTTGCAATGAGCCGAATCAATATCTTTCCAGTACGGCAGGGCCTCTTCCACGGTAGGGACCGGCGGATGCTCATAAATATCAAAGGGAATTTGATGTTGTTCCAGATACTGAATAACTTCTTCTCTTCGGGTCATATGGATGCACTTGGTTTATCGGATCATGTTGGTCAGCTGGACACGGTTCTTTACGCCCGTCTTCACAAAGATACGGTGAATATGATCCTTCACCGTTTGCACGGAGATGAACAGGGTTTCACTGATCTCCTGGTTGGACAGCCCCCTGCATATCTGGCGTACTACCTCGCATTCTCTTTTGCTGATGTCATGTTCCTCCACAAAGGCCTGAAGTTTGGATTCGAAGTCATCCGGAAGCTCGCTTACCGGACTCTGGTATTTACTCAGGTAGATATTCATGAAGAGGATGGGGATGAGATGCCAGGAGAGAAAGATCAGGAAAAAAAACTGCCTTAAAAGGGGAAGGTAATCGGACAGGGTCAGGGTCGATATAATAAGGATCACATACGCAAGATACCAGGCCCCAAAATTCCGCAAATATTTTCCCGATGGCGTTTCAGCTTCTCTCCTGGTCGAAGAGATAATATACAAGTAGGAGGACAGGTAAATGACTAGCATAAAACCGGAAAAAACCCAGCGCTGAACCTGCATCAGTAATTGATAGTCTCCGAGGTTGAAGCGGTTGATTCGTACGGCGTAGACCCCATACAGGATGAACACGGCTGTGAGGCTTGTAAAATAAGGGATCGTGAGGGAATTAGAGGGTTTTTTCCCCAGGAATTCCGTTATGCTTCTGAGAAACATGAATTCTGCAAGAGCCAGGAAGGGGATCCCCAGAAAGATGGCAAAAAGCCGGGCTGAATGCATTACCTGCCGATCGATCTCCATCCGGGTAAGGATGTGATCCAGAATGCCGGCACCAGCCAAAGAGTAGGTGCCGAAAATGTAAAGAAAGACCGTGAAGTAGAAAAAGCTGCCGGTAAACGGAGCCCTGAACCGTTTCATCAGACGGTAGGCAAAAAAAATGGAGATGGCTCCTGCGATCAGGGGAGCAAACAGCAATATGAGGCGCCAGATTTCGACCATGAAGCTCTATTGGGAATATGAATATACAACAAATGAGTGGTTGCTTTCTGACAGAAGGCGAAAATCCTACTTTCGTATCCTTCGCCGGGAAATCCTACTATAGTTGGATTTTTACAGATCCCTACTAAAGTCTGAAGGAATACTCTGCCCGGCATCCTATTTTTGGTACTGAATCTAAATTCAGAATCATGGTACGAATCTACAGTAGTGAAGAATATGACTTTGTTCCCGATGCAGGAAGCTCCTATTCAATCGGCTGGAAAGTATTGATGGCTGCATTCGTGGAACTACTGGTTATTTCGATTGTATATATGGTGC
>CAYRLP010000331.1:0-4193 GCA_964424935.1 uncultured Bacteroides sp. | reverse complement strand
GGCCGTACCCATTCCGAGTCCTGCCTGAAGCACCTGGCCCATGATCACCTCATCCACCTTTACCGGTTCGATCCCGGCTCTTTTCAGTGCTTCGGCAATCACGATCCCGCCCATCTCCTGTGCGGGCAAACCGGTCAGGGATCCTCCGAATTTACCTATGGCGGTCCGGACCGCTCCCGCAATGACGACTTCTTTCATGTTTTCCATATTATACCTCCATGAGTTTCAAAGACTCGCTGAATTTCAGCTCCGCTTCCGTGGCATGAATCAGTTCGTCCCTGGTTTTGCCCGGGGCGATCTCAAGTACTTCGAGTCCGCCCCCTGGCTGAACTGCAATCACGGCCAATTCGGTGACGATCAGGTCCACCTGCCCCCGCGCGGTCAGCGGCAACCGGCATTTCCTGAGAATTTTCGGTTCCCCTTTTTTATTCAGATGTTCCATGGAAATAATGACCTTTTTGGCACCCACGACCAGGTCCATGGCCCCTCCCATGCCGGTCACTTTCTTCCCCGGGACCATCCAGCTGGCCAGGTTCCCCTCCTGATCCACCTCCAGGGCACCGAGTACCGTGGCGTCGACATGTCCCCCGCGAATGATCCCGAAAGAGACGGCGCTGTCAAAAAAGGAGGCCCCTTGGAGCACGGTCACATATCCGCCCCCGGCATCAATGATATTCTCATCGATCCGGGCGCCTTCCGCCCTGGGCCCAAGTCCCAGCAAGCCGTTCTCGGACTGCAGGATCACCGAGATGTTCTCAGGAATATAGTTGGCCACCATGGTCGGCATCCCGATTCCCAGGTTGACCACGTCCCCGTCCCTGAATTCACGGGCAACTCTTCTGGCTATGAATTCTCTGTTTTCCATGATCTATACTTTTACCAGTGTATTCACGAATACTCCTGGAACGGTTACATTGTCGGGATCGATCTCCCCGATTTCCACGATCTCCGATACCTCGGCCACCACGTGATCGGCTGCCGTGGCCATCAGGACGTTAAAGTTCCGGGCTGATCCATGGATTTTCAGGTTGCCGGCCTTATCCGCCTTATCGGCCTTGATAAAGGCCACATTGGCCCACAGGGGAAGTTCCAGCAAGTATTCTTTCCCATCCACAGTGAGCTTCTGTTTTCCTTCCTCCACCACCGTGCCAATTCCCACGGGGGAGAGAAATCCCCCCAGGCCGGCACCTCCCGCCCGGATCTTTTCTGCAAGGGTTCCCTGGGGGAAAAGCTGCACCTCCGCTTCGCCTGTCATCAGGAAATTGCCCGCTTCCGGGTTCCCCCCGATATAGGAGGCCATAATCCTTGTAACCTTCCCACTTTTCAGCAGGAAATGATTACTGGTCTCCATGGTACCGGTATCGGTGGAAATCAGGGTCAGGTCCCTCACATCGGTTTTGGTGAGTGCACCGACCAGGTGCTGCGGATGTCCGCATTGAAGGAAACCGCCCACCATGAGCGTGTCCCCGTTCTTTACTACGTTCACTGCTTCAGTGAGGTTTTTAATCTTACTCTTCATTAGTTGCTATTGTTTTTGTTTAGTACCCGGTTATCTCCATGTCCAATAAAAGGGAGGAGAGTGATTTCCCATGGATGTCCAGTGAAAGGGAACGGGTTACGCCCCCGGCAAGGGCATCATGCAACACAAAATTAAGCGCGCCGATCTGAGGCATTTCGTATCGGTCCACTTCCCCTTTCACGATTCCCGATAAATGTTCTTTTACCCGGTCCGCGGTGACCGTTTCAAGGATAAGCGGATAATCCTCTTCCCGGTGCGCGATGACCGAAACCGTTGCATTGTTTCCTTTGTCACCGGTTCTTGAATGTGCAATCTCCCTTAGTTTCATGTCAGATCTCCATGTACAGGATCATTGGATTAACCTGATCCTCGTTAATTAGTACTGATTTTATGGCGATGATCTCCCTGGCCGATCTGGTGGCACCTCCCCCGCCCGCAGGTCCGTTGGTATAAAGGGTCTCCACTTCATTACCGACCCGGATGGCCTCCTTCATGCTGTTGGTTCGGGCTGCAACCCTGAGCCTCACTTCGTAGGGCTCGTCACCCGTATAAACGTCTCCGTACAGGGAATTGACCCCGATCAGGTCGTGCTTTACCTCGCTGCATTGCAATCCCATATCCTTGAACCGCTGTTTCACGATCTCCTGGGCCAGCCTGGCCCGCTGAAAGGCTCCCGGTCCGCCATAACTGATCTGCCCTTCCCCAATATAGCTGTCCCTGTACCCGACGGAAACTTTCAGCATCCCTGTTTTTTTGCGTCCGGTTCCTCCTGTTACTTCCACCCGGTCCGTATCGACCTGCTTCAGTTTTACCTGAGAGAAATCAGCGATTACATCCGGGCTGATATAGGTGCCGGGGTCACCCACCTCGTAAAGCAACTGTTGTTTGCAGGTGGCCGGGGTAACCATCCCCCCGGCATCTGCCACCTTGGTGATTACGTACGTGCCGTCAGGGCTTATTTCAGCCAGGGGGAAGCCCAGCCTGGTGATCCCGGGCACTTCAATGTATCCGGGATCCGCAAAGTATCCCCCGGTGATCTGCCCGGCACATTCCAGAAGGTGCCCAAGAATGGTGCCTTTCCCCAGGCGTTTGTAATCACTGAATGACCACCCGAATTCATAGATGGCCGGGGCCATGAAAAGTGCCGGATCGGCAACCCTTCCTGTGATGATGACCTGGGCTCCCTGCTCCAGGGCTCCTACCACCGGTCCCGCTCCCAGGTAGGCATTGGCAGAGACGATCCGGTCCATGATCCCCTCCAGGCTGCCTTCACCCTCCATGGGTTGAAAATGCCCCCTGGAAATTTGGTCCATGACGTCATCACCTGTCACAGCTGCCAGTTTCATCCCTTTTAAGCCCAGTTTCCGGGCGATTGCAGCGGTCTTCTCCACAGCCGAAGCCGGGTTGGCGGCTCCCATGTTGGTGATGATCGTGATCCCCTTTTCATGACATACAGGCAGGCAGGCTGCCATGCGCTCCTCCAGCAGGGGGTCATACCCTTTTTCCGGATCCATCCGTTTGTTCTGCAGGGCGATGGCAATGGTCCGTTCGGCCAGGCATTCGAACACCAGGTAGTCAAGATTACCTTTTTCAGCCAGTTCAACGGCGGGTTCTATCCGGTCGCCCGAATAACCTGCACCTGACCCGACCCTGATTTTCTTTTGCTTATGCTTGCTCATGAATTGTTTTTATAATGGGAATACCCCGATCATCATACAGACTGCGGCCATGACCAGAGTGGTTAATAAGGCGTAGATGAAGGTATGCTTCTGGTGATCAGCGAGATCAACCTTTGCGAGTCCGATCAACAGGAAGGTAGCCGGTGTCAGGGGACTAAGAGGAAAGCCGGTGGTCATCTGTCCCAGAAGGGATGCGTGTGCCATGGCCAGCGGGTTCACGCCCAGTTCGCTTCCTGCTGCGGAAAGCACGGGCAGGAAACCGAAATAATAGGAATCCGGATCCAGGAAAAAACTCAAGGGCATGCTCACGGCTGACAGCATGGCCGGAATGTGCCGCCCCAGGCTTTTGGGGATCCACTGGGCAGCCTCCCCTGCCATGGCTGAGATCATGCCGGATTCCTGCAGGATCCCTGTAAAAACTCCGGCAGCCAGCAGGATGCTTGCCATGAGGATGGATGCTTTTGCATGTGCATCCACGCGTTCCCTCTGCTCCTCGAGCCTTGGATAGTTTACCATAAGTGCAAGAATGGATCCGACCATAAAGGCAATGACCGGCGGAACGAATCCGGAGACAAGCAATCCAACGGTGGCCAGGGTAAGCAGAAGATTGAACCAGAACAAATTCGGCCGCCGCAATCTCTTTTCTTCGGCGGTCAGTTCAAGGGTATGACGCTCTGCAGCAAGTTCACTGCTGTTGATCCCGATCCTCCTGGCTTCCTTTTTTCCCAGGTACCAGGCCACAAGGATGACAAAAATCAGACCGGCCAGCTGCGGGATCAGAAGGGGACGGTACAATTCGGTAACATCGACCCCCAAGGCTGTGGCCGCCCGGATGGTGGGCCCTCCCCAGGGCACCATATTCATGGTCCCCGCACCCAGTGCAACAACCGTGACCAGGACACGCCTGTCCATCTTCAGCTTATCGAACAGGGGGAGCATGGCGGGAATGGTGATCAGGAAAGTGACGGCCCCCGATCCATCCAGATGAACGATCA
>CAYRLP010000330.1:0-4210 GCA_964424935.1 uncultured Bacteroides sp. | reverse complement strand
TGGCCAATCCCGGCTGCAGCAAGATATATGAGCAGAGGACTCCCCAATCCGCCAGCACCGATCACCAGTACCCGTGCATTTTTAAGCCTGAGCTGCCCTTCTTGACCGATTTCTGCTAGGGAATAATGCCGGGTAAATCGTGACAGATCCTCTTTACTTAACTTTTTCATATTGGTGTTCAGGCGCTTCAGTGTTTGTCCGGGATTCACTATTATGTCCCCATTCGCTGGTACCATCTGCATAAAACTCGTTTTTCCAGATAGGTACTTCGCCCTTTACACGGTCGATGATGTATCGATTTGCAGCGTAGGCTTCCTTCCTGTGCCCTGCACCGGTAACGACCACCACCGCACAATCGTTGATCTCAACGGTTCCCAACCGGTGTATGCATACAGCCAGATTCAGTTCAAACCTGGACTTTGCCTCTTCCAGGATCTTACCGATCATTTTTTCGGCCATGGGAACATAGGCCTCAAATTCGAGATGGGTAACCTCCCTGCCCTTGTTGTTATTCCTGACTTCCCCGCTGAAGAGTACTACCGCACCGCTTTTGGGATGATGTGATTTCCTCAGGACCTCACCTAAATGAATGTCGTTATATCGCAAATGTTTCATCGTTCCTGTTCTTTAACCACCACTTGACGGTGGAATCAGAATGAGGGTCCTTTCTGATTTTACGGTCTCCTCCGGGGAAATAAATTCTTCGTTTACGGCAATCCGGCAGGTGGTTAATACTTCCTCCGCGTCCGGTTTCATTCTGACCATTTCATCAATTATTTCAGAATAGGAAGCCCCGGATTCGACGCTTACCGTTATACCGCTTCCGAAATATTTTCGAAGTCCGGCAAAACACACCACTTCAACAGATACTTTCTCCATTTTAGCCTCCGATGTTTCTCATGGATAATTCACTTCCCCTGAATCTGACAGGCTGTTTAAGACGCAGCAATCCCATAAGCTTTTCGGCCAGAAGGGATTCGTCATGGATATAGGGTGCAATCTTCTCACCGCGGGAATTGCTCAGACACCCAAAAAAGAACCCCCTGCTGTCCATCCGGAGCCTGTTGCAATCGCGGCAAAACGGAGCCGATTCATTTGCAATGATCCCGAATGTTCCGCCATTGGAAGCACGCCAGTAATTTGCGGTTGCCGCATATTCCCTTGGCAGGGCTTCAACATCGTACTTTTCCTGAATGGTGGAAAGCATTTCCCCCTGGGAATAGAACAGGCCATTTTCAGCATTATACAAATGTCCCATTTTCATCAATTCAAGGAACCGTATTTTTACACCCAGTTCTGTGGCATATTCAAGCAAAGGGATTATCTGGGAATCATTTTTTCCCCGCATAATAACTGCATTGAGCTTGATATGCAGTCCTGCTTTTACAGCTGCCTCGATCCCTTCGAAAACCCTTGCTGTATTTGGATAACGTGCTATTGCATTGAAAATAAGCGGATCAATTGCATCCACAGAAATATTTACAGATCTGACACCAGCATCATAAAGCCGCTGTGCATTTCTCTTCAGATAAAAAGCATTGGTGGTCAGACGAATATCAGAAATTCCAATTATCTGAATATGCTCGACCAGCTTATATAAATGCGGATACAGTAAAGGTTCCCCACCTGTAAGCCGGATGCTTTTCAGAGGGGTCAAGTGATGTACTGCCATAATCAATCTGATGAGCTCTTCCACACTAAGTTGCTGTCCGGCAGATGTTACTGTATTGGAAATGGCGGGCATGCCCCCGTTCTCCTCACTTACACAATATACACAGGAGAAGTTGCAGGTATTTAACAGACTAACTCTCAGCTTTTCAAATCTCCTCCCCAACCGATCCTCGAGTTTAGCCATACATATAATAACCGATAAGAATTTTAATTGTTCTTTCGGATTGTATCAGAATGATGACAATTACATTTTAAGCAGCTTGAATGCATGCGTCCACCTGTTTTCGCGCAGACCCGGAATACACCATAGCATGCATAGGGGCTCAATGGCCCGGGCCGCTTCGGCGGTCCCCATATCCTCGATCGCCCACCCGAATAGGTCAAGTATTGCTCTCACTTCCTTTTTTGCATCTTCTTTGTTCCCGCATATGAACATGGTGGGTGTACTTTCAAAATCAGGATTGACCATAAAGGCACTTCCCACACTATTAAAGGCTTTTACGAAGTTTGCTTCTGGAAATTGTGCCTGCAGCTCTTCCATCAGAGACCTGTCCAGCGTTGTGAAGAATTTCAAGACCCCATTTTCGGGTGGCATGTCCGCTATTGGATTCGTGGCATCGATAATCGTCCTTTCTGCCAGGTTTGTTTTCCCCGCCAGTTTGAGTGCCTCGCTTGCCGTGCTCCCTTTTACGGCCAGGACCAGAATATCTCCGAATTCAGCGGCATCTGCAAAAGTACCGGTAAGTACTTTCTCTCTTTTCGATTTCCATTCATTAAGCTTGGAAATGGTTCTTGTTCCTACCAGTACCTGGAATCCATATTTTAAAAACCCGTCTGCGAGTGTCGTGCCGACCACCCCTGATCCTATGATCCCGATCTTCTTCATGTTTCAAAATCCATATTTGTTTGTATATCCAGAGGCTGATTGATACGCCTCACTATTATCTTACCCTCAATATCTTACTCATAATCACCTGTTTACCATTGATCAGTTTTACCAGGTACAGACCTGATGCTGCGTCCGATCCCATGTTGTCTTTTCCATCCCAGTCAATCGAATAGTCCCCTGCCGGCTGATAACCATCCACTAAGGCTGCAAGCTCCTGGCCCGAAGAATTGTATATCATAAGGGTTACATGCCCGGATTCATGGACTTGATAGTGAATGCTGGTTCTCTTTTGAAAAGGATTCGGATAATTCCAGATTGATCCCATTTCGGAAGGCTGGGCCCGGGGTTCTTCGCTTACGCTGATCTCAATTTCACTGGCAAGAAGTTGACGGACCAGTTCCAGAATTTCGAGCCCATATCCTTCATAGTAGTATCCCTTCGTATATGCATGTTCCACGCCGCTGATATCCGTATTCGTCGGCGGGGCTACCACGGTAGGTTCGATCTGTGTATCTTCGTGCCACTCATTCCAGCTTGTGATCATGATCATTTTTAAATCCGGATCTACAAAGGGTCGTACCACTTTGATATATTCTTCCAGCATGGATGTATGCTCTGCCCCGGCCACGCTCTGTCTTGGAGCAACCATATGATTCATTGACGATCCGTGGTTGTTGTTGAACCCCGGATGGACGTCAGGAATGACCTTGATCTCCTGGGGCCATGCAACTTCCTCCCATTCCTGTACCTGCAGCGAGATATCGGCGAAGAAGTCCCGCTCCAACGGATAGCCGTCATAGGTTGGATCCCCGAACATGATATAGGGGGAAACAGCATCCAGAAACTGCATGTGGGAAGCTGAAGACTCTCCCCAGCCCACTTCATCCCCCACCAGAAAAACGTCGTGGCCTTTGGCTGCCAGTTCGGTTCGTACCCTGTCAAAGGCCTGCTGGAAGCTTCCCGAATAGATTCTTGATAGATATATAAATACAACCGGCCGGCCGTCGATTTTGAGAAAGTTGGGATGATCAAAATAGGTATCGGCAATATAATTCAAGTCACTGACCAGCGCTTCTTCCTTATCACCGTCCATGATAATACCTCCTTCACCGGAACCAAGTATTAGACTTTCGTAATAGACGGTAAACTGAACGGATGTTTGTTCAATCTGGGAGAGCATATAATCGCGAAGGGTAATATCCTCCCGGGAGTTCTGCCCCCACCAGCTGCTTACCAGAAAGTCAATTCCGCACGCTTTCATCCATTCCAAATGTTGTTTAATAACCAGTAGATCCCTGCTTGAATATTCTCCCAGAAAGGGTGGCTGTGCTGGCACAAGAGATTCCCTGAAATAGGCTCCGTCCCATTCATGAAGTCCGATCGCCGGCCCGTACCACGGATAGTAATATACCCCTGTATTATATCCTTGCGTAAAGCCTAGAGTCCGGCTTAAGGCTGCCCTGCCCGGTTGACTTTTATGTTGTTGTGCGTCAATGGCCCTCAGCCTGTAGATGTAATTCCGTCCGGATTCCACACTATGATCTGTGAAAGTTGAGTCCGGTGCGTAAACCGTTGTCAGCAGGCTTTCGTCGCCGGCATAAAAATTACTTGAGTCCCCGCGATAGATTTTATAGCCGAATGCATCACTTC
>CAYRLP010000329.1:0-4219 GCA_964424935.1 uncultured Bacteroides sp. | reverse complement strand
TCGACCCTGGAGCCGGACAGGATGATAAAATCTTTTGCCATGACATTTTCACCCACATGCACCGGGGCTTCCTTCCTGGATGCGATGGTGCCGTTCCTTAAAAGGGAGGCCCCCTGAATGGTTGCGTGTTCCCCGATATTCACGGCATGGATGGTCCCGGTACGCGTGATTTCCGTTCCGGTTCCCACGGTCCCCGTTGCCGAGCTGATGTTTGCAGTATAGCCGCGGATCATCCCGTTGATGGCCTCGATCAGGTGTGCATCGTGCCGGTAGCTGACCAGGATGTAGGCCAGTTGAGCGGAAAGCCGGTCGAAGAGGAGCAATTCCCTTCCCCCGCCTTCATTGAGCACTTCGATCTCCGTGGCGTTGCCAAAGGAAGAGGTCCCGTTCACAGAAAGGGAATGCACCTGTTCCAGCACCACATGATCCATGATCCGGTAGTTCTTCAGCAGATAAACATGATCCACCAGGACCCCGTTCCCGATCTCGCAGTTTTCGATATGGCTGTCATAGAGACCGGAAGTCCGGGTATCCCCGTTCCCGGTCACCACCTCTCCGCCCAGCTTCCCCAGTTTCACCTTCCCCGCGAACCGGGCCCGGTGTATATATCTGCTTGAAAAGGGGTTTGCGACCTCTATGGCGGTCCAATCTGACGAAAAACAGCCCTGGTTCTTTAGGGCTGTTATTTCGGTGTCTGTCAACGGACGGTGGCTCATTCTTCGGAGTGATTAGGCATATTGTCACCGGCAATCTCTTCGATATCCTTGAAGTACTTCACAGATTCCACCTGCAGTTCCATGGTGGCCGGCTCGTCCAGCGCGATGACGGCATGTTCGTGCATCTGGAGCATGGAAACGGTCCACATATGACTAATACTCCCTTCGATCACTTCCCGTACTGCCCGGGCTTTGTTGAATCCCGTGATAATAATGACCACCTCTTTGGCATCCATGACCGTTCCGACCCCAACCGTAAGTGCCTGGGTGGGAACCTTCGACATATCGTTGTCAAAGAACCTGGAGTTGGCCTGGATGGTATCGTAGCTCAGTGTCTTGACCCGGGTACGGGACACAAGTGAGGACCCCGGTTCGTTAAAGGCAATGTGCCCGTCCGGACCGATCCCCCCGAGGAAGAGTTCAATCCCTCCGTATTTTTTAATCTTCTCTTCGTAGTCCCTGCACACCTTTTCCAGGTCGGGGGCATTCCCGTCCAGGATATTAATGTTCTCCCTTGGGATATCAATATGGTTGAACAGGTTCTCGTACATGAAGGAGTGGTAGCTTTCGGGGTGGTCTTCCGGAATATTTACATATTCGTCCATGTTGAAGGTGACCACATGCTTAAAGGAAATCTCTCCTGCCTTGTACCTTCTTATCCACTCCTGGTACACAGGCATGGGAGAGGATCCGGTCGGAAGTCCCAGTATAAAAGGCTTACTGGCAGTAGGGGCAAAGGCCTCGATCTTTTTCCAGATGTAGTCGGCCGTCCATTTCCCGGTCTCTTTTCGTGTGTCTTTAATTACGATTCTCATGGTGGTAGTATTAGTTATGGTCGTTTGGTTAATATCATTCTGGCATCCCCGACGACACAGCCTTTTCCCTCATCCATGACAAAGAGGGGATTGATATCCAGCTCTTCGATCTCGGGAAAATCTTCCGCAAGCCGGCTCAGTCGCAGCAGGGCATCGACTATGGCGTCCATGTCCCTTGGATTTCGCCCCCTGGTTCCTTTCAGGATTTCATAGGCTCTGGTCTGTTCGATCATATGTCTGGCCTCTTCCCGGCTGAGAGGGGCCACACCAAAGCTTACGTCCCGGTACACCTCCACAAAGATCCCTCCAAGCCCGAACATCAGAACCGGTCCGAAGGAGGGATCCCGCTTGATTCCCAGGATGATCTCCTCGCTGCCGGTGACCATGGGGATCACATAGAGACCCCGGATGGAAGCGTCGGGCATGGCTGATTTCACCCGGGAATGAATCTGTTCCCAGGCATCCTTTACCTCTTTGTCGCTGCCCAGGTTCAGGGCAATCCCCCGGACCTCGGATTTGTGCAGGATGTCGTCCGAAACCACTTTAAGCACCACCGGATACCCGATCTCCCCGGCCACCCTGACCGCTTCATCTGCGGAGGAAGCCATTTTACCGCGGGGAACCGGAAGTCCATAGGTTTGCAGGAACTCCACGGTTTCCACCTCCGAAATAAAGCTTTTTCCGTTGGCCAGGGCCTTATCCATGAGTTTACGGCCCTGTCCGCTTTCAATGTGTTTCAGGGACGGAACCTGGTGAGCTCTGGTTTTCAGGTGCTTGTTGAAGTGATAAACGGCCTTGTAGGAGGTGCACATGGATTCGGGAAGGATGTAATTCGGGATCTTGTGACGCTGAAGCAGATCCACGCCCGGTGCCACATCCTTTTCCCCCATAAAAGAGGCATAGATGGGTTTAGTCTGCCCCTCGGAGATCCGGACCACATCGGAGGCGATGGCATCGATATCGGTCATGGACTGGGGGGTCAGGATCACAAAGACACCCGCCACATCCGGATCTTTGAAGGCGGCCTGGATGGCAGCCAGGTAACGGTCCGACCGGGCATCCCCGATCACATCCACCGGATTGTGGATATTGGCCGTGGCAGGCAAGGCCTTCTTTAAAATGGCAGTAGTTTCTTCCGAGAATTTAGCCAGTTTCAGTCCTGCCGAAATGGCTGCATCGGTGGTTAATACCCCGGGCCCACCTGCATTGGTGATAATGGCCACTTTCTCCGATTCCGGCGGAGGCTGGTAGGCAAAGGCAATGGCTTTGTTGAACATCTCCTCGATGTTGTCACAACGGATGATCCCCGCCTGCTCGAAGGCAGCATCACAGATTTCATCCTGCCCGGTCAGTGAACCGGTGTGAGATGCGGCGGCGGATGCTCCCTCCTGCGTACGGCCCGATTTCAGAATCAGAATGGGCTTGCCGCTTTTCTTTATCACTTCCCTGGCCGCTTTCATAAGCCCTATGCCATCGGAAACCTCCTCCAGGTACATCAGGATCACCCTGGTTTCCTCATCATTCATCAGATAGTACAAAAGGTCGATCTCGCTGATGTCCGCCTTGTTGCCGAAACTGATGAATTTGGAGAAACCGATGTGCTTGGCACCTGCATAGTCCAGCACGGCCGTACAGAGGGCCCCACTCTGGGAAAGGAAACCGATATTTCCCTGTTCGGGCATCTCCCGGGCAAAGGATGCATTCAGGTTCGTTTCCGGGGTGGTATTGATCACCCCGAGACAGTTGGGTCCAATAAAGGATATGTCATATTTCCTGGCAATTTCCACCAGTTGTTCTTCCCGTTTCAGTCCCCCTTCACCAACCTCCTTGTATCCTGCTGAAATGATGATGGCCGATTTAATGCCTTTCTGGCCACATTGTTCCAGGGCCATGTGGTTGACTGAACTGGGGAAGACCAGGATGGCCAGGTCCACCTCATCAGGCACGTCAATCACATATTTATAGGCTTTGATACCCTTGATACTTCTTTCCCTGGGACTTACCGGGTAGACGATTCCATTGAATTCAGCTTTCAGAATATTATCGAGGATGTCATGGGGAACCGTTCCTTTCACTTTGTTAGTTCCCACTATGGCAACCGATTGCGGATTGAAAATGGTTTCCAGGTTCTTCTGGCGAAGTTCTCTTAACTCTTCCATAGGTGGTGGGTAGATCAGTATCTTTGTGGATCAGACGTACTGTGAAATGAAATTGACAGCATCGTCTATATTCTGGACCTCAAGGGCCTTTTCCTGGTCCATTTCGATCCCGAACTCCTCTTCAAATCCGGCCACCAGTTCCATGCTCTGCATGGAGTCCGCTCCCAGGTCGAAGATAAAGTTTGCATCATCGGTGATCTCTGAGGGGTCGATTTTAAGCACATTGCTTACCACATCCTTGACGCGTGTCAGGATCTCATTTCTGTTCATGTCAGGAAAATTTTAGTAAGCCAAAAAGATATGAAATCTTTCAATTCTGTCCAAGAGATAAATCCAGGAGTTCAACCTTTCTGAAGTCGAAAGGGTGACTTTCGGCCTGCAGGGCAATGTATCCCGAAGAAATAAGGGTGCCTTCCGGGACCGGATATCCTTCAGGGATGGAGCCACCTCCCACCTGGGGCTTGCTGTATGTCAGCACGGTATCACCGTTCACCAGGTGGTGGATGATGCTGTCGCCGTAGACCACCAG
>CAYRLP010000328.1:0-4235 GCA_964424935.1 uncultured Bacteroides sp. | reverse complement strand
CGTCCGGGCCATCTCCCGGTACCAGCCTGAAAACCAGAGGTCCCAGATCGTTGAAGGGGGAAGGAACCGGCTCGTACTCGATTCTTACAACGCCAATCCCAGCAGCATGCGGGAGGCGATCGGGGGATTCCTGAGCTATGCAGAGGCCCCGCGTATGCTGATCCTCGGGGATATGGCAGAACTGGGAGCGTTCTCGGAAGATGAACACCGGGAGCTTGTCCGTTGGATTGATACCCTGGAGGTGGACAGGGTGTGCCTGGCAGGCCCCAGCTTCTATGAGGTATATGAGCCTGCCGTTCATGTGAAGGCTTTCCGGAGCAGGGAAGAACTGGAGTCCTGGCTCCGGGAGGAGAGACCCGAAGGATATCAGATCCTGCTAAAAGGGAGCCGGGTGATGGAGCTGGAGCGGCTAGAACCTTTATTGATTAAAAGCTAGGCAGCTTTTTCTTCCTGTTTTTTCTTGGCTTCATAGATGGCATCAAGCTCAAAAAGAATGGGAGCCGCCCAGGGCCGGTATTCTTCCTTTTTCTCTTTCGACAGATCTTTCCAACCCGTTATCTTACCCCTGCAATCTGGAGAACCGCACATACACTGGGGAGGGAAGAATTCTATGGTATAATTCTCCATCGCATAATCCAGTGTGATTTCTTCCCCTTCAGCTATATCTTTCCTTGCTACCAGAAGATGGGTGCCCGCTTCATTCACATTTATACCGCAGTTTGAATCGCATGAATGGTTCAGATTCGTAGATACCTCATCATGCAGGACAAATCTATCAATTCCATATTGCGTTGCATGCGGGTTGTTGCCTGTACATTCTTTGGCAATTCTTTTAACCAGTACGATATCACCTTTCTTAAATGCCTTGACTGCAAATACTCCATTGCCTTTTAAAACGGTTTTTTTTATCTCAACCATGACTTCTTCATTTTAATCAGAATATATTCGTTTTTCTGGCTTTTTCAATAGGATAAAACTAAGCCAGATGAATGATTTATCATAAGGGTTTCCGCAACTGTTTGACAGACTGGTTGAATTGTTTGATAATTTCGGAGGCGTGCCCCTTGCCTTTATTCAATTGGTTGACAAACAGGATGATTTTATTGACAAATAGCGCAATTTTCACCCCTGATGAAACTTTAGTAACAGTTAATGCTTAATTTTATAATGAGCACTTACCAATAAGCAGGCTATGGCAAATAAACTGATGGATCCCATCGGAAAACTGATGGGGCTGCGTTACAAATCCCATCCGTGGCACGGTGTGGAGATCGGTCCGGATGCACCCGAGGTGGTAATGAGTTTCATCGAGATGGTGCCCACCGATACGGTGAAATACGAAGTGGATAAGGTGACCGGATATCTTAAAATCGATCGTCCCCAGAAATACTCCAATACGGTTCCCGCACTCTACGGATTTATCCCGCAGACCTACAGCGGGGACCGGGTAGCTGCCCTAAGCAGGCAAAAGACCGGAAATGAAAGGATTGTGGGGGATGAGGATCCGGTGGATATCTGTGTGCTGACCGAGAAGCAGATCTCCCATGGCAATATCCTGGTCCGGGCCAAGCCTATCGGCGGTTTCAGGATGATCGACAACAATCAGGCCGATGATAAGCTGATTGCCGTTATGAACAACGATGCCCTCTATGAAGACTACAGGGATGTTTCGGACCTGCCCCGGAAAGTGGTGGACCGGCTGAGGCATTATTTCCTGACCTACAAGGATCTTCCCGGCAATCCGGCGGATGTGGAGATTACCCATGTGTATGGACGTGCTGAGGCTATGGATGTGATTTCCAGATCTATAGAAGATTACCAAACCCGGTTTGAGAACCTGGACACCCTGTTATCCAAGGTATAGGCGCCGCTTACAGGTAGAGAAAACGTTTGATTTTCTGGGTGGCTGTCTTTTCGAAGGGAACTTCCTGCAGGATCATCAGCTGCAGCCTGGAATTTCTTGTCACCCGCTGGTTCACATGGATCATCAGCTCATCCAGTGCTTCTTCAGCCTTCATTTTCAACTGCTTCTGGAATTCGGCCGCATTCTCCTTCAGGTGCTGGAGCTGCTCTTCCAGGACCTCCATTTTGAGATGCACCCGCGCCACAAGCTTTCCCTTGTACTCCATCACCAGGGATTCGCTCACATTTTCCCTGCTGTTGATCACGGCTTCGATCTCTTCGGGATAGATGTTTTCCCCGTTGGGCCCCAGGATCATATTTTTGGAACGGCCCTTAATATAAATGATGCCATTGTGGTCGATGAGACCCAGATCACCCGTCCGGAAGTATCCGTCCCCGGTAAATACCTCGCGTGTCCGCTCCTCGTCCCGGTAGTAGCCCTTCATCACATTGGGGCCCTTGACCACAAGCTCACCCTCCCCGGTTAACGGATCGGGATGGTCGATGCGGACCTTCACCCCTGCCAGGGCTTTTCCCACGGAATGAAAAACCGCATCGGAGGGACCGAATCCTGCAACGATGGGTGAGGTTTCTGTCAGACCGTAACCGATGGCATAGGGAAATCCGCCCTCCAGCAGGAACTTCTCAACATCGGGAGCCAGGGGTGCACCTCCTATTCCAAAGAAGCACAGCTCTCCGCCAAAGAAATCCATAAGCTTTCTGACCGCTGCCCTGGAGAGGAACCTGCGTGTGGGCCCCAGTTTCATCATCAGCCTCATGACTGACGTCCTGGTAAGTTTGGGCCGGATGGTGGACCGGTATATTTTTTCGATGATCAGGGGGACTGTCAGCATGATTGTGGGCCGCAGTTTTTTCAGGATGGGACCCAGGTAGGCCGCGGTGGGTGGCCGGTCTATATATTGCACCATGGCCCCGTTAAGCAGAGCAACCATCATACCTACGGTACTTTCATAGGTATGAGCAAGGGGCAGTATACCCAGGAAGCGGTCTTCCGGATAAACTTTATGGACGGTACCCGATTGCACCGCATTGCTCAGAATATTGGTGTGGGTCAGCATCACCCCTTTGGAGCGTCCGGTGGTTCCGGAGGTATAGATGATGGAGGCCAGGTCATCACCCTCAGCCTCATAAAAGCCCTTCTCAGTTTCTGCGATCCTGGCCGTCCCCTGGAGCTTTATCAGCGTCCCCGGTGTTCCGGCAGGTGCTTCAACCGCTCCCTGTTTCACCTCCAGCAGCTGAAAATCGTCCGTATTGATTACCAGTTCCACCGACCCGGGAAGTCCTTCCTCAAGCCTGGAGACCAGTAAGCTGGAAACCAGGATCGCCTTTACGGACGCATGGTCCAGGATGGATCGGACCTCATGGGGACGGAAGTCGGGAAGAATGGGCACCGTGGTTGCACCACAGGTAAGGGTGCCAAAGTAGGCAATGCCCCAGTGAGGACTGTTATCCGCCAGGATGGCGACATGGTCCCCTTTTCCTATCCCGGCACTCCGGAGCATCGCCGCCAGGTGCAGGGTGGCCCTGTGCAGTTCGTCATAGGTGTACCGGGTCCCGTCCACGCTGGTCAGGGACAGCCGGCCCGGAAATCGTCCGGCACTATGTTTCAGCATGCGGGGAAGATTGAATACCTCTTCCGGGATCTGTATTTTATGATTCTTCATCCATGCAGGTTTTGTGATATCCGGGAACAGCGCCTCTTCGATTCACTCAGGCCTGAACCCGGGTTTCAGGTCCAGATACGATTTCCTCTTTTTCAGAAAGAAATCAACCACGATGCTACCCGGATATATCCCGGACGCAAGAACGCTATTTTCAAAAGTTTTTTGCTGATTTTTTGTCCCTTTATAGGCTGGTTTCATCCCATAAAAGCCCATATGTGCCCGGAAAACCGCCCAGAAATCGCTGAAAGCTCCCTGTACAAGGAACCGGAGTGCCGAGATGGCATCCAGTGTCATCCGGATCCCCAGGGTCCGGGTTCGCCTCCCGGCGGGCATGTTCTTGTATAACAGCAGCAGGTTGTTTCTGAAATTCAGAAAGGTTTTCATGGGATTTCCCCGTTGCAGGGTGGCTCCTCCCACATGGTATACAGTGGAAGCAGGGATGTACCTGATCCGGTAGCCCATTCGCTGGAGCCTCCAGCAGAGATCGATCTCCTCCATGTGCGCAAAAAACCGCTCATCCAGTCCCCCTGACTCCCTGAACAGATCCGTCCGGACCATCAGGCAGGCACCCGAGCCCCAGAAAAGATCCGCTTCCTGGTCATACTGTCCCTGATCCTCTTCCAGATGGTCAAAAATGCGCCCCCTAGA
>CAYRLP010000327.1:3284-4237 GCA_964424935.1 uncultured Bacteroides sp. | reverse complement strand
CCTTTAACGATCCCCTGATCGACAACAAGGACTCTAAAAAAAGGTATCGTGCCGACGTGCTTATCGAGGAGCAGATGGACAAATACGAAGCCAAGATCTCCAAGGAGGTCGAAAAGGCCCGGAAACGGTTCGGGGACTCCTTTGACGAATCCCAGTTCACCCAAACCAACCAGCGGGTCCTGGAGAATCAGAAGAAGCTGGATGCCCTCCACACACGATATGTGAAGGCCATGAACGATTCAGACCTGGCGGAGCTGAGGCAGATTATTATCGACGAAGGGATTGTATGTCCCATTTCCGGATCAAATAACTGGACCGAGGTCAGGCAGTTTAACCTGATGTTCTCCACGGAGATGGGGTCCACTTCTGAAAGTGCAAACAAAATCTACCTGCGTCCCGAAACCGCACAGGGTATCTTTGTGAACTACCTGAATGTTCAGAAATCGGGAAGGATGAAGATTCCCTTTGGCATAGCACAGATCGGCAAGGCCTTCCGGAACGAGATCGTTGCAAGGCAGTTCATTTTCCGCATGCGGGAATTTGAACAGATGGAAATGCAGTACTTCGTTCCCCCGGGAACCGAACTGGAGTGGTTTAATACCTGGAAGGAGATCCGCATGAAATGGCACCGGGCCCTGGGATTCGGGGATGAGAAATACCGGTTCCATGACCACGACAAGCTGGCCCACTATGCCAATGCCGCCACGGATATAGAGTTTGAATTCCCCTTCGGATTTAAAGAGGTGGAAGGGATCCATTCCCGCACCGACTTTGACCTGGGAAGCCACCAGGAATATTCCGGGAAGAAGATGCAGTATTTCGATCCGGACACCAACCAGAGTTACGTCCCCTATGTGGTGGAAACCTCCATTGGCCTGGACCGGATGTTCCTCCAGATCGTTTCCGCCGCCTATACCGAGGAGGAGCTTACCAAAGAGGACGGCTCCACCGAT
>CAYRLP010000327.1:0-3274 GCA_964424935.1 uncultured Bacteroides sp. | reverse complement strand
GTCCTGGCCCCTGTGAAGCTGGCGGTCTTCCCGCTTACCAGGAAAGACGGATTGCCCGAAAAAGCACGCAAAATCATACAGACGCTGAAATTTGATTTTAACTGCCAGTACGAGGAGAAGGATTCGATCGGGAAGCGCTACCGGAGGCAGGATGCCATCGGAACTCCCTTTTGCATCACCGTGGACCATCAGACCCTGAAGGACGATACGGTTACCCTTCGTTACAGGGATACCATGGAACAGGACCGGATCCACTGGTCGGCCCTGCATGGAATCATCCAGGAAAAAGTGAGTATGAGAAAACTCTTTGAAAACATCGCCGATTAATCTGCTGATCATGAAAAAGGCCCTGACCGATATATTGCTATCCTTTGCCAAATCCCATCTGATCATCCTTGTGGGCTTCCTGTTGCTGGCCCTGGCATACATGAACCCCATCCTGGATGGGAAGGTGCTTTCCCAGCATGATATGACCCAGTTTGAAGGGGTGCGGCAGGAACTGACCAAATACCAGGAAGAGACCGGGGAATCATCCCAGTGGACCAATTCGCAATTCTCAGGCATGCCTGCCTTCCATGTGGGTCCCACCGGGGCCAAAAGAACCGCATTCGAGGTACTCGCAAAAATAGTGCGCCTGGGGGCCAGAACCATCAACCCCATGGTCATCCTGTTTACATACCTGATCTGCTTTTACATCCTGTTGCTGACCCTGCGCCTGTCCCCCTGGTTAAGCGCCATCGGGGCCATTGCCTTCGCCCTTTCCTCCTACAACCTGATCATCCTGCAACCCGGACATATCAGCAAGGCTTATGCCATAGCATTCATGGCTCCTGTCGTGGCGGGGATCCTGCAGACCTACCAGGGCAAATACCTGGCAGGCGGACTCCTGTTCATGCTGGGCCTGGGGATCGAGCTCTATTACAACCACCTGCAGATCACCTATTATCTGCTGCTTCTGGTGGTGATCATTATTGCAACCAACGGCGTATTCGCCATTATTCAAAAACAGATCCGGAAATTCCTGATCGCATCCGGGGTCCTGCTGCTGGCAGCACTTCTGGCCCTGCTTCCCAATGTATCCACCCTGTGGGTCAATTATGAGATCTCCAAACAGAGTATCCGGGGCAAACCGGTTCTGACCCTGGATGAGGAGAACCAGACCTCGGGTCTGAACAGGGATTATGCGCTCAGCTGGAGCTATGGCAAGGCGGAAACCTTTTCCCTGATGATTCCCTACGTGACCGGCGGGAAAACCGGTTTGCTGGGAAACAATGAGAAAGCAATGGCAAAAGTCAGCGCGCAGTTCAGGGAGAGCGTAGGCGGACAGAACCAGTACTGGGGGGCCAAAGCCAGTACGGCGGGAGATAATTATTCGGGCGCCATCGTGGTATTCTTCTTTGTTCTGGGTCTCCTGCTCATCAAAGGGCCCATGCGATGGTGGGTCCTGATCAGCAGCCTGCTTTCCATCCTGCTGGCCTGGGGTCATAATTTACCGGGATTCTCCAACTGGTTCCTGGATCATGTCCCTCTTTACAACAAGTTCCGAACGGTCGAGATGACCCTGGTAATTGTCTGCTTCAACATCCCCCTCATGGCCTTCCTGGCCGTTGACCGGATCGTGAAGGAGCCCGGAATCCTTCAGGAGAAAAGAAGAGAATTCCTGGTGGCTTTCGGACTTACCGGGGGACTGTCCCTCTTGTTCTTCCTGGTCCCCCACCTGTTTAATTTCTTTACCGACAGGGAACAATTGATTTTTAACCAGCAGCTTCAGGGCGCGGATGTGCAGTATGCCTCCCAGCTCCGGCAGTTCATGGATCAGCTGGAGGCTACCCGGATCTATATTTTCCGGCACGATGTCCTCCGGAGTTTTGCGCTGATCGCACTGGCCTTTATACTTACCTGGTATTTTGCCGGCAAGAAGCTGAAGCTGGCCTGGTTCCTGGCCGGTCTTGCCGTGCTGGTGACCGTGGATCTCTGGTTAATCGACCACCGCTACCTGAATAAGGACAATTTTGTGTCAGAAAGAGAGCAGGAGAGTTCACTGGCCATGACCCCCGCCGATGAATACATCCTCCAGGATCCGGACCCGGACTACCGGGTGGCCAATCTGACCGTATCCCCCTGGCAGGACGGCACCACCTCCTACTACCATAAGTCCATAGGAGGCTACCATGGCATTAAACTCAGAAGGTACCAGGATCTGATCGATCGCTACCTGACCGAGGGACTGCAGAACCTGATCGGGGTACTTCAGTCCCAGCCCACCCAGGCTCAGGTGGACTCCGTCCTGGCAGAACAGCAGGTGCTGAACATGCTCAACACCAAGTATTTTATCCTGAACCCTTCCTCCCAGCCCCTCCGGAACCCCCATGCAATGGGACATGGCTGGCCGGTGAACCAGATCAAACTGGTTGACAATGCCAATGAGGAGTACCTGGCTCTGGATAACACTGATCTTCGCCGGGTGGCTGTTGTGAATAAGGAGTTCGAGGCTTTATTGCCGGACAATCTGCAGCATGAAGTTTTGGACGGTACCGTGGTGCTGACCGACTACCGGCCCAATCACTTGACTTATCGGGTGTCGCTGGACCAGCCTTCCCTGGTTGTGTTTTCAGAGGTCTATTATGAAGAAGGCTGGAACGCTTACATAGACGGGGAACCGGTTCCGCACCTGAGGGCCGACTACATCCTGCGTGCCCTGCCGGTGGATGCCGGGGAACACACGGTGGAGTTTGAATTTGTGTTTGAGCCATTCGAAAAAGGAGAAATAATTTCCATGTCCGGATCTGTTCTCATACTGCTGATACTCCTGGGACTGCTCGGATATTACGGATTTACTTTGTTTCAGAATCGAAAGAATCCTCATAAATAATTGATGGGACAAAAATCCAAAAGACCCAGAGTCAGTATCGGAATTCCTATCTATCACGGAGAAGCTTATCTTGAAGAAACTCTAAAATGTCTCCTGAGTCAAACCTACAGGGATTACGAGATCATTATTGCTGATAATGATCCGGGAGGCGATCCGGAGCGGATCGCTGAAGAATACTCAAAGAGATATGACTTTATTCACTATAAAAAACACAGTACCAATATAGGGGCCCTTCAAAACTGGAACAGTCTGATTAAGCATGCCGGTGGCGAATATTTTATCTGTGCCGGTGCACATGACTTATTCAGCGAAAATGCGCTGGAAAAGATGGTAGATACCCTGGATCATCATCCATCGGTAGCAGTGGCTTACGCACCTACGCAGCATATTACCGCGGAAGGA
>CAYRLP010000326.1:1891-4243 GCA_964424935.1 uncultured Bacteroides sp. | reverse complement strand
GTTGTGTCCCCATTTCCGGTATATTTCCACAGAAGCCCGTAATCCGGATCCTGGGAGATCCTGGTAATATCCGGCCGAGAGCTGGTCCAGGTACTGGGGGCCGATATGGTAGTCACACAGTTTCCACTGATCCGTGGGGGCAATGGCTATGGTATTGCTCATCATAAACAGATACTGGTAGCCCCGGTTGTAGGAGAGTTTCAGGGAAGCGCGCTCGTCAAGCAGGTACCGGAGGCTGAGCCGGGGCTCCAAACCAAAGTAGGTTTTACCCAGCCTTCCCATCCCGATATGCAGGGTGTCCAGAACGTTCTCTTCCTGCAGGGGAAGGCCCTGAGCGTATCTCAGCACGTCCGAGGGTCCCAGAGAGAAAAATGAAGACAAACGAAAACCGGCATAGGCACTCAGCCGGTCCGTCAGTGAAAACTCATCGGCCAGGTAAAGAGCTGCCTCCACTCCGTTTTCCGCTCCCAGATCCACAGGTTCCCGGAAGGATGCTGCCCCGTATGGTTCTATGCTGCCCCGGTTCAGCCGGTAGTAGATCCCGCTGGTCCCGAAGGTCATTCTGTGCCGCCCCATTGATAACCATTCGAAGTCGGTTCTGAGTTCATAATGGTTGATCTGGTATTCATGCTGGTATGCGGCGGAAAGAACCTGTTTGTCCCGGTACCTGAAGATATAGCGGCTATAGATCAGGGCTATGTTCGCTCCCAGCTGAGGATTGAGGCGATGCTGTATCTCCAGGGCCGTCCCCCGGTTCCCGTAATCATATTCACTCTGTGTGCCCAGTTTGAAATGATCCCCGCTCAGATAACCGAACAGCTGCAGGCGGGTACGGGCTCCCGCATTCAGGGTATAGACCCCGCTCCAGTCATGAAACCCGGCTTCGCTGCTTCGAAGCTGGGGATCTGCCATCAATTGCAGGATCCAGTCCGAATAGGTGGACCTTCCGCTTAAGGCGAAGGAACTCGTATCTCTCCGGAGCGGGCCTTCAATTGCTGCATATGCGGACACAGAGCTGATCCCGCCGCGGGCAGCAAAACGCTTCATGTTCCCCTGCCGGGCAGAGATATCAAAAAAGGAAGCCAGCCTCCCCCCGTAAGAGGCGGGCAGGTTGCTTTTGTAGAGGGTGAAATCCCTGACGATCTCAGGACTGAAAGCGGTAAAAAAACCAAAAAGATGGGAGCTGTTGTAGACGGGGACCTTGTTGATATAGATCATGTTCTGATCAGCCCCGCTTCCCCGGACATTGAAGCCGCTGGAACCCTCCCTAACACTCTGCACTCCCGGCAGCATTTTCACCACATTCAGGATATCCCGTTCGCCCATTACCAGGGGGACCTGTTTCAGAATGCTGTAGTTGAGCCGCTCGTACCCCATCTGGCTTCCGCTGACGTGGTCGTAGCGGCCTGCCCTGACCACCACTTCGTCCAGCGGGATCAGGGTCCTGTTCATATTCAGATCCACTTCCCCTCCTGAATAGATCACCAGAATAATTGGAAGTGTCTCCATTCCCATACTCATGCATTCTGCTTCGTAGGTCCCGGGGGCCACAAGCAGGTTAAAGCGTCCCTCCGAATCCGTGGACGCACCTTTCCGGATGGATTCCAGATAAATGGTGGCTCCGATTAAAGGCTCCCCGCTCTCCGCGTCCCGGATCCATCCGCTGACCAGGGCATTCCTCCCCGGAACGGAAAGGTCCGCGGATCCCACCCTGATGACTTCGGGCTCCTGGACTTTTCTGCCGTTGATATAGTTCTGTTCCGCCGAAGTGGTTGCATCCTCCCCGGTTTCCGAACCGTGCGCACGCTCCGCTCCCCTACCCCCCGTCTGGTAGTCATAATCCGGAAGCTTGGCCAGCAGGGAGATGCTGTCTGTCAGGAAGAGATGGTTCCAGGGATCCAGGAGGCAATGCAATCCCTTTGGCCGGAGCAGGGAATCCAGGACAGGCAGAAGCGGAAGGCCATCACCCGACACGGAAACCTGCAGATCCCCGACCCAGGAGGCCAGGTAGAAAAAGCGTATCCCGGTCTGTGCTTCCACCTCCTCCGCAAACTCGGAAAAGGGAACCTTATCAAAGTGCCCGCTGAATGTGGACGGCCCTTCCTGGCCGGCCGTGTGTTGCAGAAAAATCAGGATACATACAATGCCTATGAAGGTAGTGCGTTTCATACTCCCCCTCCTGATTCAAGCAGGCGGAGAGTGGCTTCCACCAGCCCGACTATTTCCCGGTTGGTAGGCATTGTAAAGGAAAACTTCCTCGCTTTCAGTAATTTTTTAAATTCTTTCTTACGCACTGAGGGAACAGCACGCAGATAGGTCTTACGGTTATGGAAACGGATCCAGGCATCAGGA
>CAYRLP010000326.1:0-1881 GCA_964424935.1 uncultured Bacteroides sp. | reverse complement strand
GGGTCACCCTGCACCAGCCAGTAGGTATGTTTGGGCGGTCCAAAGCGTTCCTCGTACGATCCTCCCCCGAGTATGTCCATGGACCATCCCACGCAACAGGTCCAGTTTTCCGAAGAGAGGACCTGATAAAGGGCAGGAGGTTCCGATCCCAGCTTCAAACGCCTGAACGCCTGCCCCTCCAGGGTAAACCTGGAGAGGTGCTCCGCCACAGTCATAATCTGGTTCAGGTGACCCTCAGGGGTCAGGTACTCCATCTCCAGCCTCCCGGAGTAAATATTGTACCGGAGGTGAAGCGCTTCATACCAGAGTCCGTTAATGCAGATCGACCCGCGCCGGAAACTGTCATCCAGCCAGTAGGGATTTCCTTCCACCAGGATGTACTGGTTGCTGAACTGGATCCCGTTTACCAGTACCTGATCGTTGCCAAAGGCCCGGTCCACCCGTTCCGGGAAAGTGGGCTGGGCCAGAAGAAGTGCCGGCATACCGGCAAGAAGCATGATCAGGAAAGGTAATCGTTTTATCATAGTGGATCCCCGTTGGTTAAGTACCGGTGATCCACCGGTAACTGCATCCCTGATTAAAGTGGATAAATTCCAGGTCCGGAACCTGTTCACTCAGATGCTGGTTTAATTGTCTCATGCCCATCTCTTCGGATGTGCCATGGTTGATCACAACCAGCGGATCCCCGGTATCTTCCGCAAAGGTCGTCTGAGTCCAGGTCCTCACCGTATCGTCAATGGCAATGCTCAGGTCCGGACTCAATTCCTGGTATTGCATGGGATCGCAGATACAGCCGGTTCCCAGTCCCACACTCGAGACAACACGTTCTTTATCTCCATAAAAGGCCACGCCGGGCTGGTTCAGAACCATCAGGCTGTTGGCAATCTTCCTGGCCATATTCCAGGCCGTATCAGGGGCTACCCGATACACATTATAGTAATCCTTGAATCCGATAAGATCCTCCGGGTTATATCCCAGGGCCTGTCCCAGTGCAAAGGGTATCCCGAATCCCTTTAGTATATCAGGCACATCATGACTCCGGATAATGACCATCTTATGCTCCTCGATCCACTGCTTTTTCTTCCGGATGGCCTCCAGATACTTTTCTCTGGCCGGTGAAGGGGTGTTCTGGAACAAACCGCCTTCCTGGTCCAGGTCCCAGTGGGTGTAAAACGTGGGTTCATGGACAATCAGCAGGTTCACTCCCAGTGCTCCTGCTTCTTTAAGGGTTTTAAAATAGGGTTGCCAGCAGGTCCCTGCTTTACGGATCCGGGTTTCGGGATCCCCGATGACGATCCGGTCCACCGAGGGCTCGGGGACGGGACACAGACTCCGTAAATACAGCTGCATATCGGCTGCTGTTACAATCGGATCAGCGAAGGACCGGGCCTGAACACCCGGGGCCAGCGATCCCAAAGCAAGCCATGAAGTGGTGCTGATAAATGCTCTTCTTTTCATCCTGACCGGTTTATCAGGACAAAAATTACGAAATTATATTGGAGGGGCTACGGGAAGATCCGCCTATTCTTTTTTATCCTCGGAAACCAGCTCCCCGTTTTCATTATACATTTTCCAGACGCCGGTCTTCTTTCCGTCTGTATAATGCATTTCGAAGCGAAGAGTCCCTTCGTCGTCCCAGATGAACCAGTCACCGTGTTTGATGCCCTTCTTATAATTGGCCTCGGCAACCTTCACACCCTCTTCATTCCAGGTGGTCCAGGTTCCATCCATTTCTCCGTTTGCATAGGAGCGGATTTCGTTTTTCTTCCCTGATTCGAAGTAGATGGTGACGGGACCGTCTAAGACTCCCTTCTTAAGGGTAATCTCGATCTTTTTATTTCCGTTGGGATGAAACTCTATATACGTCCCCGTATAGAGTTC
>CAYRLP010000325.1:0-4246 GCA_964424935.1 uncultured Bacteroides sp. | reverse complement strand
ACAAGGTACTGCCCATGAATTCGGGGGCCGAGGGAGATGAAACCGCTCTGAAGCTTTGCCGTAAATGGGCTTACGAAAAGAAGGGTATCCCCGAAAACGAAGCCAAAATCATTGTATGCGAGGGTAACTTCCACGGCCGGACCATTACCATCATCTCCATGTCGACCGATCCGGATTCCTACAAAGGATTCGGACCCTATACTCCCGGTTTCGTAACCATTCCATACAACGATACGGATGCACTCGCTGAAGCGCTTGAGGATCCTAACGTGGCCGGATTCCTGGTGGAACCCATACAGGGTGAGGCCGGGGTCTATGTGCCGGATGACGGCTACCTGAGCAAGGCCT
Organism: uncultured Bacteroides sp.; assembly: GCA_964424935.1. Taxonomy (GTDB): domain Bacteria; phylum Bacteroidota; class Bacteroidia; order Bacteroidales. The sequence goes on along the minus strand of CAYRLP010000325.1, from coordinate 3,898 downwards.
ATGATCTGTGCAAGGCGAAGAATGTACTTTTTATCGCGGACGAGGTGCAGACCGGCCTGGCCCGGACAGGTAAACTGCTTGCCTGCGACCATGAAGGGGTTCGTCCTGACATCCTGATCCTCGGAAAGGCGCTTTCCGGAGGGGTATATCCGGTCTCCGTAGTCCTGGCAGACGATGAGATTATGCTCTGTATCAGGCCCGGCGAACATGGCTCCACCTACGGGGGGAACCCGGTAGCTGCCAAAGTGGCCATGGCCGCCCTGGATGTTCTGAAGGAGGAGCGTCTGGCCGAACGGGCCCAGGAACTGGGAGAAAAATTCAGGGCTGAATTAAAGAAAATTGACTCCCCGATGGTGGAACTGGTCCGGGGCAAGGGACTGCTTAATGCCATTGTGATTAACCCCACCAACGGGAAGTCCGCATGGGATGTCTGTGTAGAGCTGAAGGAAAATGGCCTGCTGGCCAAACCTACGCACGAACACATCATCCGCTTTGCTCCTCCCCTGGTCATTTCGGAAGAGCAGCTGATGGACTCTGTGGACATTATCACCCGAACAATCCAGTCCTTCTAACTCCCGTATCAAGAAAATGCCCCCCTTTCTGAGGCATGCCTTTGAAGTAAGCTGGCATTTTTCACGCAGTGAATAAGCACCTTACGAGAAAGCATGCCTCAGAAAGGAGCGGGGTTTACTGCTTCACGTATTTGACCGTTTCATCGATGCCGGGTCCCTGGACACGGATCAGATATATTCCCTGATCCTCTCCGGTAATCCGGATGTTCCGGGCACCCCCGGCAGATTCAAACTTCTCCTCCAGGACCCTCCTTCCGTCCGTGGCATATACCTGAATCCGGTACGTCCCGGCAGCAGGCAGATCCATCTGTATGAGCCCCGATCCGGGATTCGGATAGATCTGAAGGGTCTCATTCTCCGGCAGGGAGGTCCCCACCGGCCATCCGATGTAAATCCCGTCCTCGCTGACGGTATAATCCATTCCGGATACGATCTGGTCCCCCACGATGGTGACTTCATGGATCTCCAGCATATCCAGTCCCGGAACTTCCACATGAAGGATGTAGTCCCCGTCGGGTACGTTGCTGAAGCTGAACACCCCGTATTCATCGGTTTCCGCGTAGGCTACCACCTCCCCTGCCTGTGTGGATTTCTTGGTTTTCTCAAGCAATACGACCGAAGCTTTTTTTGCAGGTCTTGAATTGGTGCTTTTTCGTACATCCTCTACCTCATCTGCATAGATGATATTACCCGATATCCCACCTGATCCATCCCCCGGGGTCAGGCGGGGAACCTCAATCAGCTGAATATTCACAATATTGGAATTGAATTTGGGATAAAGATCGTTGAAAGGGGCGCCGGCCCAGCGTTCCAGATCCCCGTAATAGGTAGGTATCCCATCCGGATACTGGTCCCTGTCCGGTACGGCTACCAGTGTATAGTTGCCCGGGTAAAGATGTTCGAATAAATAGGATCCGTCGGCAGCAAGAGGGACCGAATCCACCTGCGGATAGATCCCCCACCAGGCTGATTTGATGGCTTTCACATAGCCGGGATAGACCGGATTCTGATTCGCATCGGTTACCTTCCCCCCCAGCACCACATCCGACGCCAGTTCCACCAGCCAGCTTGAATTGGTGGTGGTAAGCTCGCTGACGGCCGATTCCCCGATGACAATGCTGTTAGCAGTGGCCATTTTCATGGAGGTAAAGACTGCTCCGTTGGGCAGAACCTCCAGGTCCGTTCCGTAAAGGTCAGAATAGGGCGGGGTTGAAAGACCGGCATTGATGTACCACAGAGGTTGTCCCCTGTAGTCGAGTCCCAAATGAAACAGAGACTCTCCGTCAACAATGGCCTCTCCGTTGACCCCATCCAGGTCCTGGGTGACATAGTTGTATCCCATCAGTGAGGCATTTCCCGAGCGGTCCACATCAAATCCGTATACTTCGGCATCATTGGAAGACAGGGCATAGCCCCAGATTACACTTCCATTCCGGATATCGAGGGCCGCCAGGTAAATACCCAGCGGATAGGTCCGGTTCAGGGTTGTTCCTGCCACCGAAAATGCGGGATTCGTGAAGGGCGCAGTCAGATAGAGCAACCTTTTCTTCCAGGTAATGGCATCGTAAAAGATATTGTCTTCCAGCACCGTGCTGGACACACTTTTTTTCTTTCCTTCCTGAACCGGGCCCTGGCTTTCGAACTGCTGGCTCCAGACCGGGCTTCCGGACGGATCCAGCCGGAATACAAACTGGTTGTTGGTCTGGCTGTCCTCAAACGTGAAATTGACCTCGCCCAGGCTGTAGGAACCGGTATTGGTGTTACCGGCCAGGACGAAGTCCCCGCCGCGAAGGGGAAAGGCCTTAAAGATCCGGGAGGCATAACCGTAGTCCCCCAGGGCCCCATCCAGAACCCATTGCGGCTGTCCGATACCATCGAGCTGTACGGCAAAGGTACCATATCCGTCCAGGTAGGGAGGCAGGCTTTTACCCATGATCAGCGGACTACTTTCGTTTGCCGACACTCCGGTGATAAGAACAACTCCGTCCTGGCCGGGAAATACCTGCACATTGCTGAAATAGGGAGAGGTTCCGGACTGTCCCATATCAAAGCCAAACTGGTAGACCCACTGAAAGTTCAGGACCGGATCGTATTTAATCAGGTAAAAGTAGGTTGGTGACAACCCCTGGCCGAGATATCCGAAATTATTCAGGCTCACCGGAAAGCTGCTTGTTCCGTAAACATATACGGAACCATCCGAGGGATCCATGGCAGCATTGGAATTGACATATTGACCACTGTCGAGTGACCAGATGTCGATGATCTTTACCAGCTGGCAATCCCGGTCGTATCTGGCAAGGAACTCCACCTCACTGCCTGCCGGGATGGGAATGATGGTTCCGTTGGCATCCACCTGCTCGGAGGCATCAGCCAGCAGGGTTAATCCCCCGTTAAAGGATTCTGCAAACCTAATATCGGTCCCTCCCCGCACATAATTGGACTTCAGTGGTGTGCCCTCTCTGTCATAGCGGATAAAATAGATGCTCCGGTAATCGGGATTCAGGGCCTGTGCCAGCAGAGGATGGTCGGAACTGGTGGAGTACCCGGCTGAAACCCGGTAGAATCCGGTCGCATCTGCCTCCACCAGATAGGCATTCTCCGGATATTCGCCAAGCCGGACCACGTCATGGGTTCCAACGACAAGCTGCTGCGCTGCCAGGGTTCCGGCAAGCAACAGGAAGATTCCAATGAGTAATTCTCTTTTCATCTTATGTATGTTATGGTTTATTTCATGTATCTGATTCCCAGCACCAGGATATCATCCACCTGTGGTTCCTTCCCCATCCAGTTTTTCAATTCCGTATCCAGCATTTCAAACTGTTTTTCAACAGGTTCATTGCTTATGCCCCCCAGGAGATTCTTAAAGGGCCTGGCTTTGTATTTCCCCCCCTTCTCTCCTCCGAACTGATCTGGAAAACCATCCGAGAAGAGATAGATCATATCTTTATGCTCCAGGGACACCCGCTGACTTGTAAATGGTTGCTCCTCTCCGACATGCATTCCAACCGGCATCTTATCTCCCTTGAACTCCATCATTTCCCCCCGGCGCACCAGGATCATCGGATTGTAGGCCCCGGCAAATTCCAGCATATGCAACTGCCGGTCGATGACCACCAGTCCCAGATCCATCCCGTCCCTGGCCTGCTCGGCTTCCTCTTTGTGAGACAGGGCCCGGATGATGTCGCTTCTCAGGCGGTTCAGTATATCAGAAGCCTTAAGCACCCCTTCATGGTTCACGATCTCATTGAGAAAGGTCAGTCCAAGCATGCTCATAAAGGCTCCCGGGACCCCGTGTCCCGTGCAGTCCGCTCCGCAGACCACCACCA
>CAYRLP010000324.1:976-4288 GCA_964424935.1 uncultured Bacteroides sp. | reverse complement strand
GCAGTCCGTAGGGGAATCGAACCCCTGTTACCAGGATGAAAACCTGGCGTCCTAACCCCTAGACGAACGGACCGTATTGTTTAGAACTCCGATTTAATTTATTCGGAGTGCAAAAATAGAATCAAAATTCTTATTTGCAAAGAATTCAGGGCAAAAAATATTTCGGTTCCTTGCGGGTCTTTGGCCGTTTCCTAAATTTGAGAATTATGGATATTCACATTGTTCCCTGCGGCTTTCTGAAGGTTCAGGCGCTGGAAATGATCAAGCCCCTTTCCCTGGAACAGATCGGGCGTAAATACAAACTGGACGTAGAGGGAAACATGAAGCTGGGCATGAACGCCCTGCTGGTCCGCGAGGGTGACCGAAACGTACTGATTGATCCGGGAACGGCTGACTTTCTTCCCGCCCGTTTGAAGCAGGAGTACGGCTTTGAGATCCCGGTTCCTCTGGAGGATGTGTTGAAGGGCCATGGTGTGAATCCGGAGGGTATCACCGATGTGCTGTTTACCCATCTGCACTTTGACCACGGAAGCGGAGCCTTTAAACGGATTCCCGGAGCCATTTTAAAGCGCTTTCCGAATGCCCGGTACCATGTGCTGAAGGAACATTACAGTTATGCACTCCGGCCCGATCCCAAGGAAGCCGGTTCATTCATAACGACTTTGCTCAAACGGCTGGACCGGATCCACTGGCTGGAGGACTGGGACCTGGAATGGATGACTTTCCGGATCGTGAACGGACATACCAGGGCGATGGTGGTTCCGGTCATTGAGAATGGAAAGGATCGGCACTATTTCCTGTCCGACCTGGTTCCTTTGGAGATTTTCATGGACCGGGAAACCTGGTGTGGATATGACCTGGAACCACAGCTGGTCCTCCAGGAAAAAAATGAGTTTTTACAGGGAATTTCGCCCGGATCTGAGCTAATATTCTTTCATGAAACGCTTAAGGAGAGTATGTTTAATGAGTAAAACTACAGTATTACTTTAAACTAATAGGGTGATTATCTTTCATGACACGCTTAAGAAGAGCATGTTTCATGAGTAAGTCTCCAGTAATACTTTAAGAATCTCCTTTCCAGCTTCGGAAACTTTGGTACCCGGCCCGAATATTGCAACGACACCCGATTTGTACAGGAATTCATAATCCTGGGCAGGGATCACTCCTCCGGCAATGACCATGATGTCCTCCCTGCCGAGACTCTTCAGTTCATCAATAACCTGGGGAATCAGGGTTTTATGTCCGGCAGCCAGGGAGGAAACACCCAGCACGTGAACATCATTCTCCACAGCCTGCTTGGCAGCTTCGCCAGGTGTCTGGAAAAGCGGTCCGATATCCACATCAAAACCGATGTCGGCGTAGCCTGTACTGACCACCTTAGCACCACGGTCGTGTCCGTCCTGACCCATTTTGGCGATCATGATACGGGGTTGCCTGCCTTCTCTGGTGGCAAACTCCTGTGCCAGGGCGCGGGCTTTCACGAATGCTTCGTCCGTTCCTGCTTCGGAGGAGTACACACCCGAAATGGACCGGATCACCGCCTTATACCTGCCCGATACCTCTACAATTGCATCGGAAATCTCACCCAGGGTGGCCCGATGTTTTGCAGCTTCAATGGAAAGTTCAAGTAAATTACCTTTTCCATTTTTTGCACAGTCGGTTATAGCCTTTAAGGAGGACTGTACTTTCACCTGGTCACGTTCTTTTTTCAGCTTTGTGAGCCGGTCCAGCTGTGCCTGACGTACAGCGGTGTTATCCACTTCCAGAATATCGATGGGATCTTCTTTTTCCAGGCGATACTGGTTCACCCCAACGATAATATCTTTGCCACTATCGATTCGTGCCTGTTTCCGGGCCGCGGCTTCTTCGATCCGCATTTTGGGAAGGCCGGTTTCTATGGCAGCAGCCATCCCTCCCAGTTCTTCAATTTCCTCGATGTGCTCCCAGGCCCTGTGTGCAATTTCATGGGTCAGGCTTTCGACATAATGGGATCCTGCCCAGGGATCGAGGGAACGACAGATCTCTGTCTCCTCCTGAAGATGGAGCTGGGTATTGCGCGCGATTCTGGCGGAGAAATCAGTGGGCAGGGCGATGGCCTCATCCAGGGCATTGGTATGAAGAGACTGGGTATGCCCGAGGGCTGAAGCCATGGCTTCGATGGATGTTCTGGCCACATTGTTGAAAGGATCCTGTTCGGTGAGGCTCCATCCGGAAGTCTGCGAATGGGTCCGGAGGGCCATCGACTTGAGGTTCTTCGGGTTGAATTGTTTCACCAGTTTGGCCCAGAGCATCCTGGCTGCCCGCATCTTGGCGATTTCCATAAAGTGGTTCATGCCGATAGCCCAGAAAAAGGAGAGCCTGGGAGCAAAAGCGTCTATATCGATACCCGCTTTTACCCCGGTGCGCAGGTATTCCAGACCATCGGCAAGCGTATAGGCCAGCTCAATATCGGCTGTAGCCCCTGCTTCCTGAATATGGTACCCGGAGATACTGATGCTGTTAAACCTGGGCATGAATCTGGAGGTAAAATCAAAAATATCAGCAATAATCCTCATGGACATTTCGGGAGGATAGATATAGGTGTTCCGGACCATAAACTCTTTCAGGATATCGTTCTGGATGGTCCCGCTTAGCTCTTCAAGTGAAACGCCCTGTTCCAATCCGGCAACAATATAAAAAGCCATAATTGGAAGAACGGCCCCGTTCATGGTCATGGATACCGACATCTGGTTCAACGGGATCTGATCGAACAGTACTTTCATATCCAGAATGGAATCAATGGCCACTCCGGCTTTTCCCACGTCACCTACCACGCGCTCGTGATCAGAATCATATCCACGGTGCGTGGCCAGATCAAAGGCCACGGACAAACCTTTCTGTCCCGCGGCAAGGTTCCTTCGGTAGAATGCATTGGATTCCTCCGCTGTTGAAAATCCCGCGTATTGCCTTATGGTCCAGGGACGCATGGCATACATGGCCGAATAGGGTCCGCGCAGGAAGGGTGGAAAACCGGCAGCGTAATGCAGATGTTCCATCTGTTCCAGGTCCTCCTTACGATATGCAGACTTAACGTCGATGTGTTCCGTTGTTTCCCATACATTGCTGGCTGACTCTTTGTTTGAGGGGGCTTTAAAATCGCGGAAGTTTATCTGGCTGAAATCTGGTCTCATATCAGTCTGAAGTCTTTTAAATCATGAGTCTAAAGAAGAGCCTGATTGAATTTGGTCAGGGTCTGGAGCACGTTGCTATCCCTGTGAATGAAATACTCAAGTCCGGCTTTCTGCAATTCCTCAATGTTTTCAGCAAGGTAGC
>CAYRLP010000324.1:0-966 GCA_964424935.1 uncultured Bacteroides sp. | reverse complement strand
CCTGCGATCACTACCTTGGATATACCTGAGAGTGCTTTATGGACAGACGGGGCGGTCTCACCGTAAACATCGTTAGAACTGCAGAGCACCACGATGTCGAAGTCTCCCGATGAAGCGAATTCGATGCCCTCTTCCACATTATTGAAAGGGCTGTGGTCCACAATCTCGTAGCCTGCACATGCAAAAAAGTTAGCCGCAAATGTGGCCCTGGCCGTCATCCAAACCGGATTTCCATATTTAAAGAGGAGTACTCTGGGTCTTTTTGGACTTCGTTCAGTCTCCAGCCGGAGTCTTTCAAATGGCCAGGAGAGCCGGAAAGCCTGAAGGGGTTTTAGGGTCGAGCCGGTAGTATCACTGACTTCTGTTTTTGGTGAAGCAATGAGCTGGTGCAGGTTCAGTTCATGGAAATTTGGGTAGGCGTTGGTCCCCAGAATTCTTCCCTTGCCTGATGAGGCCCGATCCGTTTTCTTCTTACGAGAAGCCTCTGCCTTTTCCTGGATCCACCCGGCTTCGAAGGCCTTTTTAAATCCGCCCATGGACTCCACTTCGCAGAACAGGTCCCAGGCTTTCTCCGCAAGGGAATCGGTCAGGCTTTCAATATAATAGGAGCCTGAAGCGGGGTCTGCAACCCTGTCAAAATAGGCTTCTTCACGAAGGATGATTTGTACGTTCCTGGCTATCCGGTCGGAAAACGAACTTCCTTTCCCGTTGGGATAATCATAAGGCAGGACATTTACCAGATCAGCTCCGCCAAGAATGGAGGACATGGCCTCTGTAGTTCCGCGGAGCATGTTTACATGGGGATCGTACAGGGTCATGTTCCATTGCGAAGAAACGGAGTGGATACGGATACGTGCCCGGGAAGTTTCAACTCCAAAAGCTTCTGCGATTTTAACCCATAGAATCCGGGCAGCCCTTAACTTGGCAATCTCCATGAAGAAATTGGGGCCGGAACCAAGGTAGAGC
>CAYRLP010000323.1:0-4321 GCA_964424935.1 uncultured Bacteroides sp. | reverse complement strand
GCTCAAAAGTGGCCCCTCCGTCCTTGGATACATTGATCCAGAGCCCCAGGGTATAGACCCGGTTCTCATCGTTGGGGTCCACGCGGATCTGCCCGAAGACCCATCCATAGGTTCCGGAGTGGCCCGACATGTATTTCTTGGTCTCCTCGGTCAGCCCACTCACCTGCCTCCAGTTCTCCCCGGCATCGTCAGAGCGGAAAACCGTAGCTCCCTTGATCACATTCTTTTTGGGACGGCCATAGGAATCCAGTTCTCCTTCTTCCGCCTTGAACGCGACTTCGTAATCATCCACAAAGGCATAAACCACATCGGGACTGGAACGGGCCACATCGATCCCGGTACGTCCCATAAATCCGGACGCGGGCAGCCCGTTTTTTAACTGCTTCCAGTTTTTTCCCCCGTCGGTGGTTTTCCAGATCCCGTTGTTCTTGTGGTTATCGTAGGTGCGGGGATCGTTCCATTTTAACCGGGTGCGTTGCCAGGTGGTGGCATAGAGGATATCGGGATCACGTGGATCCATGACCAGGTCGTTGACCCCGGCTTCGGGTCCTTTGTAGAGGACCTTTTCCCAGTGACTGCCTCCGTCGGTGGTCTTATAAAGACCCCGTTCTTCGTTCCGGGTCCACTCATGGCCCGAAGCTGCCACATAGACGATATCCGGATTTTCCGGGTGGATCAGGATGCGGGAAATGGTAAAGGTTTCTTCCAGACCCATGTGCGTCCAGGTATTCCCGCCATCTGAGGTTTTCCATACCCCGCAGCCAGGATTGGAGGACCGGAAGATATTCGCCTCGCCGGTCCCGATCCAGGCAATTTCCGGATCGGAAGGGGCCACGGCAAGGTCTCCGATGGTGGAGGTGCCCTGGTGTTCAAATACAGGCTCAAAGGTCACCCCTTCATTGATGCTCTTCCAAACTCCGCCTGATGCAGAGGCGACCCAGATGGTGTAATTCTTTCCCTTGGGTCCAACGGCTTCCACATCGGTGCAGCGTCCGCTTACATTGGTGGGTCCTAAAAACTGCCAGTGCAGTTCATTGTATGGAGAGGTTGAGCTCATCTCTTCATGGGTCCGGTACATCAGCAGCTTTTCTTTACCGGTATTTACAGGGGATTTTACCTGTGAGAACAGACCTGCACCAGTGAGCAGCAGGGAGGTGATCAGCAAATATTGGATCCGGATTTTCATTTTCATGGGTTTATGGATGGGTTAGTGATCCTAAAAATAGCTAAGTTTTTCTTATTTTGCCCCAAATCCGTAAGTATGCAGATTCTTATTGTTGAGGATGAGGCTTCGTTAATGGAGTCCATGGTTTCTTACCTGGAACTGGAGGGGTTCAGATGTGAGAAGGCCGCAGATTACCATACGGCCGTATGCGTGCTTGATCAACACGACTATATCTGCATGCTGATCGATCTGAACCTGCCGGGAGGGGACGGACTGGAGCTTGTGAAGATGGCCAGAGAGAATCAGACCGAGTCAGGAATCATAATCATTTCTGCAAGGAATTCCATCGAACAGCGGGTAGCCGGATTGACTGCAGGGGCAGATGATTATCTGATAAAACCTTTTCATCTCTCCGAACTTCTGGCCCGGATACATTCCGTGGCCCGCCGAACCCGTTTGAAAGGAGGCGAAGTGCTGAGTTTTGGCGTGATCCGTATCCACCAGGAGGAACATGCCTGCTTTGTGGGAGATACCCAGGTGGATCTGACCCGCAAAGAGCTGGATCTCCTCATGTTCCTGATGGCCAATCGGAACCGGGTGGTCACAAAGGAAAGCATCGCAGACTATCTGTGGGGGGAGTATGGCGGCGGATATGGTTCCTACGATTTCGTCTACACCCATCTGAAAAACCTGAGACGGAAACTACAGGAAGCCGGAAGCCCAGATTACGTGGAGAATATATACGGCATCGGATACAAATTCTCCCTTGATTCAAATCCATGAAACTGTTAACCAAATCGACCCTGTTCATAGCGACCCTCTCCCTGTTTCTCTTCTTTATTATGGGGGTCATCTTTTTCCAGGTCCTGAAAAGCATGAGTATTGCTGACCTGAACAGGGAACTGGGGGACTTAAAAGAGGTCGTGGAGGAACACCTGGGAGATTATACGGGCCATCAGATCACTGAGCTTCCTGGCATTGATTCCCTTTCGGTACGTGCTGCCGTGCAGGATGAAGGCAGTGATGTCCTGCTGAGGGACACCCTGATGTACGACATAAAGGAGGGCCAGTTCAGGACCTATCGTTACATCCAGTTTTATTCCATGCTAGGATCGCAGGGGTACGAGGTAAAAATCTATAAATCGACCAATCCGGCGGATAAACTGGTGGAGCGGGTTACCCTGATGATGACACTGATGGTACTGCTCTTTCTGGCCGGGATCTTCTTTCTGAACCGCTTCATCTTTGCAAATCTCTGGCATGATTTTTTTGAAGCCATTGACAAGCTGAAGCAATTTGAAACCAGCAAGGAACCCGTTATTCTGGGAGAGCAGGATATAGAGGAGTTTGAGGAACTTAAGCATGCGCTGGAGATGATGACCCGGCGCCTGGCAAACGATTACAAAGAGCTTAAGGAGTATACGGATCATACCACCCATGAGCTGCAAACGCCCCTGGCGGTGATCAAGTCCAAGACAGAGATGCTGATTCAATCGAAAAACCTGGGGGAAGAGGAGATGAAATGCCTGGAAGCAATCAACACCAGCATCCAGCAACTATCCAGGTTGAATGCTACCCTGACCCTGCTTACCCGCATCGAGAACCGCCAGTTTACTGAACGCGAAGAGATCGACCTGATCGGGTTGCTGGAACGCCATCTGGAGTTACTGGAGGAGCATATCGGATTAAGGCAGATCCGGATAGAAAAGAAATACGAGGAGGTGGAAATGGTGCTGGTTATGGATCAGGGCCTGGCCGATCTGCTGATAGCCAATCTGCTGAAAAATGCCATTGTGCATAATATTCAGGGTGGAAGCATTGTCCTGGAAACCTCACCGGGCAGACTAATTCTGAGAAATGACGGGCCGCCCCTGGAGTTCAGCCAGGAGGAGTTGTTTACCAGGTTTGTGCGGGACACCCGGCGAACGGGCAATTTCGGACTGGGACTGTCGCTGGTGAAAAAAGTATGTGAAACCTACCAGATTGAAATTGAGTATTCATATGATAATGAGCAACATACATTTATTTTAACCTTTCCCACCTAATCTCTTCAGAATCTCTTCAGATTCCTGTTTTACTTTTGGAATATCAAGTTATCAGTCTTAGGATAACAACATAGCTAAATGGATAAAAAGAACCATCCTGGTTGAAACACGGGTGGTTTTTTTTATTTTGCATCCGCGTATGATTTATTCAGTCTCCTTCAGGATCCATATAATAATAAGTTCGATTACCCTGCTGGCGGGAATCGCGACCCTTGTCCTGTCCATACAGGGAATGGTCAGAAAGCGGGAATACAGCAGGGTGGATCTGGGAGTTTCCCTGGTCTTTAATGTGGCCCTCTACTTCCAGTTGATCCTGGGATTTTTAATCTATTATCTTCTTCGCGCAACCAGGGAAGGACCCCTCTGGGAAGTTCCTGATACCCTCAATGATGCTTCCCTGAGATTCTGGGCTATTGAACATATCGCCCTGATGATCTTTGCGCTGTTCCTGACCCAGCTGGGAAGAGTATTCATAAAGAGGACCAAGGAATCAGCCAGCAAATTCAGAGCTTCGCTGTTCTATTTCGGGACCACCCTGCTGCTGATCCTGTTCTCCGTTGGCATGGCACTTTTTTCCGGTTAGCATCCAGGGACCTCAGCGGAGGGAGGCCTTGGTCAGCAAATATTCCGGGATTTCCACATTAAACTGTATTTCATCCACAATGAATTCCGTACCTGCCCCGGTTTTCAGCATATCCTTGAAGGTAATCTTCCCGGGGAACCAACGCGAACCATGTTGCTGGATATCCGTTAATTCCGTCTTTTTTAAGAGTTTTCCGCTTTTAGCATAAAGTTCTTCTTTAAGAGGTATATACCGGTTCTTATCCACCCATAGCTTTCGCATCTGGTAGGCTACCTCTTCCGTTTTGGCAGTCATTTCCATGATCCAGCAGTCGGTGCCCTCATAGGTTTCGGAATCCACCACGACCGCATCATACTGGTCGATCAGCTTGGTATCGTTCATCATGTCCTCGTAGGAGAGATCGGATCCCATGACAGACTGGCGCAGCATGTGCCCCGATATCTGAATAGTGCGGTCCGTGGAAGGAGAGAAGATCCAGAGCTGGTCCTCCAGTTTCAGTATTTTGGTCCCCTTTTCCCTGGCCGGGGC
>CAYRLP010000322.1:2587-4329 GCA_964424935.1 uncultured Bacteroides sp. | reverse complement strand
CATCAGCCGTGAGATCGAGGGACAGAGCCGTGACCTGACCCGGGGAACCACTATTCAGCGGTGGACCTTCATACTGGACCGGGACGGTACACTGATCTATAAAGATTCCGAGGTGGATGCGGCCCAGGACAGCGGCAAAGTGCTCGAATTTCTCACAGACCTGCAGTGAGTTTATTTAGAACTGATTTAAATAAAAGGTGTAGAGCTTCCTGAAGTTCAGGAAGGTCCCCTTTTTTTTTGTATTTTGCCCCCGGACTCCGAAATCTGATATGTGCCCCAAGCCGCCTCCTATAGTAAAAGTTCAGGAAGCGATGGGGAATGGCCACTAAACTAAATGAATCTGCTATGAAGCCACGCTACCTGTTCGGGTTTGATATCGGTTCTATTTCCATCAATACCGTGGTGATGGATGACCAGGGTAATATGATAGAGAACCGGTATGATTACAATCATGGAAAGCCCTTTGAAAATCTTAAAGAAATTCTTGATGAGCTGGAGTCCAAATACGACCGGGAACAGTTCGCTTCCATCTCCTGCACCGGGACCGGGGGAAAACTGGCCGCTGAATTGCTGGGCGGTTCCTATGTGAATGAGATAGTCGCACAGTCCACATCCGTTTCCAGGCTCCATCCCGAAGTGCGGACCATTATTGAAATGGGCGGGGAAGATTCGAAGCTGATCTTCATGGACGAAGTGGAGAACAGCACTTCCAGGCTTTCAGATTTCGAACTGAATACACTCTGTGCCGCTGGTACCGGTTCCTTCCTGGACCAGCAGGCCAACCGCATCGGTATCTCCATTGAAAATGAATTCGGTGAACTCTCACTCAAATCGGAAGACCCGCCAAGAATTGCCGGGCGATGCAGTGTTTTTGCAAAGAGTGACATGATCCACCTCCAGCAGATCGCCACGCCGGTGCATGACATTGTAGCAGGCTTGTGTTTTGCTGTAGCACGAAATTTCATCAGTTCCCTGGGCCGGGGCAAAACCATCAAGTTCCCGGTGATGTTCCAGGGAGGCGTCTCTTCCAATATCGGGATGGTCCGGGCCTTCAGGGATCTGCTGGGCGCCGGGGAGGGGGACCTCCTGATCCCTGAGCATAACACCTCTATGGGAGCCATGGGAGCTGTTCTCAACCAGCTCGATGAAGGGACCGAAAAGTGGACCGGCTATAAGGGTACCGCGGAACTGGATTCCTATATCCACGGGGAGAAGTCCCGGGGGAAATCCTGGGATCCCCTCACGCCTCCCGAATCCGATATCAGGAAAGATGTGTACCCGATCCCGGAATCAGATGAACCCTACGAGGTGTACCTGGGCCTGGATATAGGGTCCCTGAGTACCAACGTGGTGCTGATCGACAATGAGAACCGGGTGATCGCCCGGCGCTATCTTCCCACGGCCAGTAAACCCCTGGAGGCCATCCGCCGTGGGATGTCGGAGATCTTTGAAGAAGTGGGCGACCGGGTAGTGGTCAAAGGTGCCGGAACCACGGGTTCGGGCCGATACCTGACCGGGGATTTCATCGGGGCCGACCTGATTCGTAACGAGATCACGGCCCAGGCCACTGCAGCCATTGCCTTCGATCCGGAAGTGGATACCATTTTTGAAATCGGGGGACAGGACTCCAAGTACATCAGTATTGACAAGGGGGTTGTGGTGGATTTTGAAATGAATAAGGTATGTGCCGCCGGTACGGGCTCCTTCCTGCAGGAGCAGGCCGAAAAACTGGATATCAATAT
>CAYRLP010000322.1:0-2577 GCA_964424935.1 uncultured Bacteroides sp. | reverse complement strand
ACCTGAACGCTTTCCAGCAGAAGGGAGTGGAAAAGGAGAACCTGGTGGGCGGACTGGCTTACTCCATCGTCCACAACTACATCCAGAAAGTGGTCCGCAAGAAACGGGTGGGGAACCACATCCTGTTCCAGGGCGGGGTCACCAACAACCGTGCGGTGGTGGCTGCCTTTGAGAAGGTGACAGGGAAAAAAATACACATCCCGCCGCACTTTGATGTAACCGGTGCCATCGGTGCAGCTATGCTGGCCCGCGATTACGTCATTCAGAACGGATTGCAGACCCGGTTCAAGGGGTTTGATATCAGCAAGATCCCTTATACGGTAGACAAGTTCACCTGCAAGGCCTGTTCCAACCAGTGCGAGATACGCAGGGTCCGCATCGAAGGGGAGAAGAAACCCCTTTTCTACGGCGGCCGCTGTGAAAAATATGAACTGGATGAACGTAAAGGCAAGGGCCAGGGTATCCCCAACTATTTTGAGGAACGCATCGGCATGCTCACTGACGGTTTCGAGCCAGCACATAATCAGGACAAACCAACCATCGGGATCCCGCGCGGACTGATGGTCTTCTACCAGCAGTTCCCCTACTGGAGCACCTTCTTCCAGGAGCTTGGATTCAATGTGAAGGTTTCCGAAGAAACCAGTAACCAGACCGTGAAGAAGGCACTCAACATGATTGTTGCCGAGACCTGTTTCCCGGTGGAGGTCATGCACGGACACATTTACGAGATGCTGGAGGACCACGTGGACTATGTGTTCACCCCGTTCATTATCAATTCCAAGGCCAGCAAGAATAACCCAACCTCCAATGTAAACTGTCCCTGGGTGCAGACGGTCCCCTTCATGGTCCGGGCCTCTCTCCCGGAGGAGAAACAGGACAAGCTCTTAACGCCCACCCTGAACTTCCGTTACTACGGAAAGGTGGTGGAGAAAGAACTGTACGACTATTTTGGAAAGAAGTTCAAGCTCAGCAGAAAGCAGATTGTCGAGGCCATGAAAAAGGCCGATGCAAATCAGGATGCCTTTGAGGAGCGGGTGAAGGCAAGGGGCCGGGAGGTTCTGGCCAGCCTGCCGGAGGACAAGGAGTGCCTGGTCATCATGGGGCGCCCCTACAACACCAATGATCCCGCCCTGAACCTGAGCATGGTGGAGAAACTGATCAACCTGGATGTCCTCCCCATCCCCATGGACTATCTGCCCCTGGAGGAAGAACACATCACCGACGACTACAACAAAATGTACTGGCCCAACGGTCAGCGCATTCTGGCAGGCGCCCGTATCATTGCCCGTGACAATCGCCTGCATGGCATCTACATGGGCAATTTCCGTTGCGGTCCCGACTCCTTCCTGGCCCACTTTGTGCACGAGGAGATGGCCGGAAAGCCCTACATGGAGATCGAGATCGATGAACACGGCGCAGATGCCGGGATGATCACCCGTTACGAGGCCTTCCTGGACAGCCTGAAGGGTTCCCGTATGGGAAAAGAGAAGAAGAAGAAAGTGTATGTCCCGGGAAAAATGTCCTCCTCGCCCATGGAGGGCCGGACGCTCTACTTCCCTTACCTGAGCGATGCTTCCTACACCATCGCCGCGGTCTGCCGCAGCTTCGGCATCCACTCGGAATCCCTTCCCATGCAGACGCAGGAGGACCTGGACCTGGCACGTAAATATACTTCTGCCAGGGAGTGCTTCCCCATGATCTGTACTACCGGAAGCTTCCTGAAGAAGCTCATGGAACCGGGCGTGGATCCGGCCAAGGTCAGTTTTTTCATGCCCGACCATAACGGACCCTGCCGTTTCGGACAGTACAACCGCTTCCAGCGGGTCCTGTTCGACCGGCTGGGATATGACAAGACCGAGATCATTGCCCCCAGCAACGACGATTCCTATGAATCCATTTCCGGGGGAAATGGTTCGGAGTTCCGTCTCAATTGCTGGAAAGGCTTTGTGGCCTTTGATATAATCCGCAAGCTGAAACAGGAGCGCAAGCCCTATGAGCTGATCCCCGGTACTACAGAGAAGATCTACCAGCAGGCCCTGACCGACCTGTGCAACAGCCTGGAGAACAGGGCCAAGGACCTGACCGAGACGCTGGCCCGGATCGCCTACTCCTTCACCCAGATCCCCATCACCAACGGAAAACGCAAACCTGTGATCGCCGTAGTGGGAGAGATTTTTATGCGGGACAATGATTTCTGCAGTGCCCACATAGTAAGAAGGCTGGAGAAGTTTGGCGCCGAGACCTGGATCGCTCCCTTTGCGGAATGGCTCTCCTACTCCACCATTCGCTATACCCGTGACAGCAAATGGAAAGGGGATTTCAAAGGGGTGGTTAAATCCAAGCTTCAGGAATACTTCCAGGAGCGCCACGCCAGTAAGATCGCGAAGTCCTTCCACGGACTCTTCGATGAGGACAAGGAGGTGGCTGTGAAAGATATGCTGAATGCCTGCGGGCCCTATGTGCACAAACATTATGACGGCGACCCGGCATTGAACCTGGGCACCTCGGCCATTCTGGCTGACCGGGGTATCTCGGGTATTGCCAACATTCTGCCCTTTACCTGCATGCCGGGTACCC
>CAYRLP010000321.1:0-4331 GCA_964424935.1 uncultured Bacteroides sp. | reverse complement strand
ATCCAGGATGGAGATCAGGTTATCCAGCTTGTAGTGAGCGGCCATCATCGCGGCTTCCCAGTTGGAACCCTCTCCCAGTTCTCCGTCCCCCAGCAGGGTATAGACCTTGAAGGGCGAACGGTCCTTTTTCCCGGCGAGCGCAATGCCTGAACTGATGGACAGGCCGTGACCCAGGGCCCCGGTGTTGAATTCAATGCCCGGGACCTTCCTCGTGGGATGGCCCACATACATGGAGTTTGCGCGGCAAAGCTGTTCCAGGTCAGATTCAGGAAAGAATCCTTTGTCGGCAAGAACCACATACAGGGCTTCCACGGAGTGGCCCTTGCTCTGGATATACCTGTTCCGGTTCTTGTCCGAGAAGTTCTCCGGGCCCACATCCAGCACATCATTATAAAGCACGTTCAGGATATCGGTACAGGAAAGGCTCCCCCCGGTGTGCCCCGCATTAGCCTTCTTTATATACTTCAGAACCGCTATCCGGTACCTGGCAGATTTTATCTGCAATTCCAGGTTGGTGTATGTTTTCATTTTTTTGTATTCAGCTTGATGGGATCAGGTTTCATGTACATACAGATCCCAACCCATGTAGTTACCAATGGCCTCTTCGAGGATATGGGCCACGTGTCCGCGAACCATTCCTACATGATGTTCGAAGCCGTTCTTGCATAAATAATGCATAAGTTTCTGGAGTTCAGGGATCTCACAGACGGCGATTCCGCCGTCCATCCCATAAGGATCATCCGTGATTGCCCCCTCTCCGACATAGGATTTAATCTTCCCGGAGATGTCATCCGTGGAGATCCGGAAATAGGTCATATTTCCGGGGGCCACTTTTCCTTTGACGGCTCCGAAGGTATCCTCCTGACCCAGCACCGTTCCCAGGATATCCAGGCTTCCGATCTCTATCTCATTGTCAAAAAACGATTTCGGATAATTGCTGCAATGGGTGCAGACCACCTTGTTCCGGTCCTTTGCAAAATTGTTGTTCCAGTCCAGAATGGCGGACGGAGTTTGAGCTGCGAGTGCAAGGGCATACATGGATATGGTTCCTGCCACATCCACTTCGCAGGCTGAAGGCATAAGCTTTTCCCCCATCATGCTCATGGTCACACAGGCGGCACATCCGTAGTTTTTTTCCAGAGAATCCCAGCACTGCAGGGCCGAAATCTGGATATCGTTCTCCTGAATCCAGCGTTCAACGGCCAGCCCGAAACGTGCCTGCCTGTTGATCTGTCCCCCGTGCAGCAAATGACAGGTCCCGTAATTCTGAATGGCATCTATTTTTTCTTTGACTTCGGGAGCATTTTCGTCGATCTTCTCTGCTTCAGACAGGATCTCCGACATATCCACCGGAACCACGGTGATATCGTTTTGCTGCAGGATCTTTTCGCTGAACCGCATGGTCTGGAATCCGATGGGCCGGGTCCCGATGGCCCCCACACGCAACCCTTTCATGCCTTTGACCACGCGGCAGACGGCGGCAAATGTATGGACATCCCTCTCAAACTCCTCGTCCTCCAGGCTGTAGGTATGGTAGGTGGTATTGGTGAATTTGATACCGTACTGGTAGAGGTTGTTGCATACCGAAAGTTTCCCGCAGAATGCATCCCGGCGGCTTTTCACATCCACTTTGTCGTTCTCATCATCACAGGCCTGAACCAGCACCGGCACATTCAATCCGGACAATTTCAGGGTATTCACCACTCCCAGTTCATCCCCGAAATTGGGAAGTACCACCAGGATCCCTTCGATCTGCTCCGCATGCTGCTTGAAATAGCCGGCGCATTTCACAGCGTCCGCATATCCTTCTATGTTCCCCGTGGGGGTCTCATTTTCAGGAAGGATCACGTATTTATAGCCCATCCGGGTGAGTTTCTCCAGTACCTTTTTACGCGTCTCTATGGCCAGTTGAGCATTGAAAATATTCCGTGTTGCAATGATGACACCGAATGTTTGTGTGTTTTGCTTCATGGGTTCTGTATTAAATTATCTACTTGCTGCATTTCTTCAGAGTCTGGCCCTTTTTACCGCCCGGACCCATCCTTCACAGAGCATCTCCATCTTTTCCTTTTCCATTAGAGGATTGAATTCCCTTCCGGGATCTTTCAGAGCCTGGATTTCCTCCAGGTCCTTCCAGAACCCGGTGGCTAGCCCGGCCATATAGGTTGCTCCCAGCGCCGAGATTTCCTCAATATCGGAACAAATCACCTTCCTGTTCAGAAGATCTGCCTGAAACTGCATCAGGAATCTGTTCCGTGTCGGCCCCCCGTCGACGCGGAGTTCCTTCAACGACATATTGCCCAGGGTTTCCATCTGGCGGATCAGATCCCTGATCTGATAAGCGATACTTTCCAGCGCCGCCCTTGCCACATGCGCCCTGGTGGTGTTCCGTGACATGCCGGAGATGCAGGCCCGTGCCTGAGGATCCCAGTACGGGGCCCCGAGCCCGGCAAAAGCAGGGACCAGGTAGACCCCCTGGTTGTCCTCAACCGAAGTTGCAAGTGATTCTGCTTCTTCGCCACTTTCAATCAGCCCTAATTCATGGATCAGCCAGTTGATCGTATCTCCCGTAGAATGGATGTTTCCTTCAAATACATAATGGATCGTATTCTGCATGCCATAACCTATGGATGTCACCAGGCCTTCAGGCGGATCATAAGGGACGGTTCCCGTATAAACCATCACGGAAGAACCTGTTCCATAGGTGGCTTTGCCCATGCCCGGGAAAAAGCAGTGCTGGCCCACCAGTGCGGCATGGGAATCCCCCAGTAATCCTGCAATGGGGATGGGGACATCGAACAGGATGTCCGGATCGGTAGTTCCGAAGAGCTCGTCACTAAATTTCACCTCGGGGAACATGCTTGGATGCAGGCCGAACAGATCAATCAATTCCTCATCCCACTGCAGGGTCTTTATATTGAAAAGCATGGTGCGGCACGCATTAGAATAATCGGTGGCATGGATCTTCCCTCTGGTCAGTCTCCAGAGAAGCCAGGAATCCATGGTCCCCATCAGCAGCTCCCCCTGTTGTGCCCTGTGGTTCAATTCCGGGTGGGCCTGCATGATCCAGTGCAGCTTGCTGGCTGAAAAATAGGGATCGATGAGCAATCCCGTTTTTTCGGCGATCATCTCTGAATAACCCCTCTCCTTTAATTCCGCGCAGTAAGCCGTTCCCCGCTGGCATTGCCAAACGGCAGCCCGCGTGACGGGTTCCCCCGAATTCCGGTCCCAGATCATGGCTGTTTCCCGCTGGTTGGTAATGGCGATCCCTGCCAGTTTTTCCTGAGTAATCTTGTTCTTCAACAGGATCTTTTCTATCCCGGAGAGGGTATTGCGGAAGATCTCTTCAGGATCGTGTTCCACAAAGCCGGATGATGGATAGAACGCCTGGTGGGCAATGCTGATCCGGTCGGTCAGTTTGCCCTGGCTGTCAAAGAGCATAGTTTTGGTCGCCGAGGTACTTTGATCGATGGTCAGGATATGTGTGGCGGAAGGATTTATCATGCTTTTTCAGGATAGAATCAATTTAATTCCCTGTCCGGTTAAATGATCCCTGTCTTCCTCTTTAATGTTCGAATCAGTGATCAGGGTATCGATCAGGGAAAGGGCACTAAGGCTGGCAAAAGAACTTTTCCCGATCTTGCTTGAATCCGCAACCAGGTATACCTCTTCTGCGGATTCAATCATGGCTTTTTTAACCACAAGGTCGCTGATGCTGGGATAGGTCAGCCCGGATTTCAGGGTGATCCCGGCCGTAGCCAGAAAGAGTTTGTCCACATGAAGCCCTTCCAGGGAATCAGCCGCTTTCTGACCTGTCAGAGAAAGGGTAGGGGCCTTGAATTCGCCACCGGTGAGTACCAGATGGATTTCCGGGTCCTCCCCAAGGATCAGGGCGATGTTCAGCGCATTGGTGATGACCGTCAGGTTTCTGAATCCCTTTATCAACTTGGCCAGTTCCGTCGTTGTGGATCCTGAATCAAGAAGGATGGTATCGCCGTCACAAATGAGCTCCAGGGCTTTTCTGGCAATGGCTGCCTTCTGAGCCAGGTTTTCTTTGCTCTGCAGTTCTATATTCCTTACACTCAGGCCGATATTTTTCAGATAGGCCCCTCCGTGCTCCCTTACGATCCATCCCTCTTCCTCCAGTTTCTCCAGGTCCTGCCGTATGGTCACCTCGGTCACGTTGAAGATCCTGCTCAGTTCATGCACTTTGGCATGACCGTCCTCCCGGATCAGTTCGAAAATTTTTTCTCTTCGTTGTTGAGCCAACATGGCGTACTCGGATTATTCGATGGTCAGAATCGTACGGGCAAAGCGGGTCAGTCCGGGAG